>CAYFQS010000101.1:0-5466 GCA_964345245.1 uncultured Planctomycetaceae bacterium
AAGACGATGAATCCCTCAGACTGTCCGAAGTGTCGGCTGAACGTTTCGCCGATCCCCGGCAACGAAATACGCATAAAACCCTCGCTTCCGCAGAACGCCCGCGATTATCCCCGCCCCTGCAGTCGCCGCCGCGAGGTACCCGGCGCGGGCTGCGAATGCGTGTCAGCGGGCTTGCCTCGCCCCCGACCCGAGCGGGAGACGCGGGTCTGATCACCGCGCGTATTCGACGCTGCGGACTTCGCGGAGGACGGTGACGCGGACTTCGCCGGGGTAGGTCATCTCCTGTTCCACGCGGTGGGCGATGTCGCGGGCGACCTTGGCGCTGGTGCCGTCGTCAATCTTCTTGGCGTCGACGATGACCCGCACCTCGCGGCCGGCCTGAATGGCATACGCCTGCTGCACGCCGTCGAAGCTCGTGGCGATGCCTTCGAGCTGCTCCAGCCGCTTGATGTAACGCTCCAGCGTCTCCCGCCGGGCGCCCGGGCGGGCGCCGCTGATCGCGTCGGCCGCGGTGACGATGGTCGTGTATGGCGTGGTGATCTCGATGTCGCCGTGGTGACCGCCGACCGCGTTGAGCACTTCCTCCTTCTCGCCGTGCCGGCGGCAGAAGTCCATGCCGATCTGAGGGTGCGAGCCCTCGATCTCGTGGTCCATCGACTTGCCGATGTCGTGGAGGAATCCGGCCCGCCGGGCGATTTGCCCGTCCAGACCGAGTTCGTCGGCGATGACCTGTGACAGATACGACACTTCGAGGGAGTGGCGGAGGATATTCTGGCCGTAGCTCGTGCGATAGTGCAGCCGGCCCATCATCTCGACGACCTTTGGATCGAGCCCGCGGATGTTGGCCTCGATGCAGGCGTCCTTGCCGTAGCGGAGAACCCGCTCGCGGACTTCTTCCTGCACCGTTTCGACCATCTCCTCGATCCGGGCGGGATGGATGCGACCGTCCTCGATGAGCCGCGACAACGACTCCGAGGCCACCGCTCGGCGGATCGGGTCGAAGCAGCTCACCACCACCACGCCGGGCGTATCATCGACGATCACGTCCACGCCGGTCGCCTGCTCGAAAGCCCGGATATTGCGGCCTTCCCGGCCGATCACCCGCCCCTTCATGTCGTCCGATGGAATATCGACCACCGTGACCGTGGAAGCCGCGGTGTGCTCGGCGGCATAGCGCTGAATCGCCTGCAACGTGATCTTGCGGGACTGGTCGCGGGCTTCTTCCTCGGCCTTGGAGACCTCGCGCCGGATGATCTCGCCCGCTTCGTGCTGCATCTCCGACTCGACCCGCTGGAGCACGGTCTTGCGGGCTTCGTCCTCGCTCAGCTTGGAAATGCGCTCCAGCGTCTGCTTCTGCTCGCTGACCAGGCCGTCCAGTTCGGCCTGACGGTTCTTGACCTGCTGCTGGTCTTCCTCGAGCTTGGCTTCAAGCTGTTCGAGGTTCTTCTCCTTGGTCGCCAGCACGTCGAGCTTGCGGTCGAGGGTATCCTCGCGCGTGGTGAGGCGACGCTCGGTTTCCTTCAGTTCGTTGCGTTTTTCCTGGTAGTCGCGTTCGAACTCCTCGCGTCGGGCGATAAGTTCGTTCTTGGCGTCCAGTTCCATCTGGCGGCGGGTCGTTTCTCCATCGCGTTTGGCGTCTTCGATGATCCGATCGGCGTCCTGGCGGGCCTGCTGGATGGAGCGTCCCCCGATGATCTGCACGAGCAGATACGCCGCCGCCGCGCCGATCGCCAGCGCGACGAGGATGCACAGAGCCAGGACCAGACCGGAGATCTCGATGACCGCGAGAAACGGGGCGCCACCCGGAACGGCAACCGCGTCAAACAACATGTCACACCCCTTTCATTCGCCCTACGCCGCACGGAAACCGCGCAGCGTTACGGGCTGGTGATGGCACGTCCGGAGCGAACGGGGCCGACCGCTGACGTCGCGGCGGCGGGGTGTGAACCTCGTTCAGTTGAAGGCGTCATGCGGGGTCTGCGGGTTACGCGATAGCTTCGGCATCTCAAATGCCGTCTGGATCATCTCGTAAAACCCGGTCACAACCTGAATATCCGTCGATCTGCAACTCCATCGCTGATGAAAAATGCGTGGGAGGAAGTTCAGTAACCCGATTAACACCTTCAATCTATCGAACCCGCCTTACTGCGGGCGGCCCCGTCGATTCGGGGCTTTAACGGTTCACGTCAGGAGGAAATTCACCCAAACGTGCCGAATATTCCAATCACGGGCGACCGTCCATCTCGTCTCTGACCGGCGGCCCGGCGACTGCCATCGGGAAAGTTACCGCGCCGCTATCGTCACCGTCAAGCAACGACTGGGCGCATGCCCGATGTCAGATTCGTCAGTACTCTTTACGCTGCCTGGCCGGCGGAATGTTCATCTGCCCGCGATATTTGGCCACCGTGCGCCGGGCGATCTCGATCCCGTGCTTCTTCAGCTCCTCCACGAGCTTGTCGTCCGACCAGGGCCTGGCCTTGTCCTCGTTGTCGATAATCTCCTTGAGCTTCGCCTGGACCGCCTGCCAGCTCATTTCCTCGCCGTCCGAGGATTCCGTGCCGCCGCTGAAAAACATCCGCAGCGGATACACCCCGCGGGGCGTCTGCATGTACTTCCCGTTCACCGCCCGACTTACCGTGCCCACATGGATGCCGAGCTGGTCGGCGACCTGGATCATCGGCAACGGCCGCAGATGCTGCGGACCGTGGTCGAAAAACTCCCGCTGCGCGCTGAGCACCACGTTCACCACCCGCAGCAGCGTGTTGTTCCGCTGCTCGATCGCGTCGATGAGCCAGGAGGCGTTACGCATGTTCTCCTTGAGAAACTCGCGGGTTTCCTTCGCCTGTTCCCTGTCCTTGCTCATCCGAGTGTAAAGGGGGCTGACTCGCAGGCCCGGCTGCCGGCCTCGGTTCAGGGCCGCGACGTAGCGGTCCTCCATCGGGTCGTACTCGACGATCACGTCGGGCACGATGGCCTCGTTGCGAGCGGGCACAAGCTGCCGCCCCGGCCGGGGGTCGAGCCGGCGAAGGTGCGCCAGACCGGCCTTCACATCGTCCATGTCCTGCCCCAGGGTACGGGCGATCTTCGGCAACCGATTCATCTCGATGTCTTTGAGATGGTCGCTGACCAGCGCGCGGGCGATCCGCCACGTATCGTGGTCTTCGACGAGGCCGTCCCGCTGCTCGGCGTCGAGTTGGAGCAGCAGGCACTCACGCACGTCGCGAGCCCCGATTCCCGGCGGGTCCACGGACTGCTGGATCAATTCGATCGCCTGCCTGATGTGTTCGACGGTGACCCCGGACGGAGCGAGACGTTCGATCTCCTCGGGGTCGGTGCGGAGATAGCCGTCGTCATCGATGAAGGTGACCACGTGCTCCGCGGCCCGTCTGAGCGCATCGTCCGCCTCGACGAAGCGGAACTGGTCGGCCAACTGCTCGGTCAGGCATGCTTCTGGCGCGGCGGTATTGGCCATGGCGTCCATCTTCGCATCGCGCTCGCCCGTCTCACGGGCGCCCCGGAAGGTCGCCGAGCCCGTCGTGTTCTGGTCCCAGGTGTCGTAGTCGTCCGAAATGTCGCCGAGGCGATTGAAATCATCGCGGTCGGCGTGACCGGCGTCGTCACCGACCTGCATCTCCCGCTCGCCGTCCGGTTGATCGGACTCCTTCTGGTCCGGGTCCTGTCGGGCCTCGTCCTCGTCCGGCCGAACCTCCTGCATCTCCAATGTCGGGTTGGCTTCGAGCTCCTGCTCGATGCGTTCCTCCAGGGCGAGGGTGGGAAGCTGCAGGATTTCCATGGACTGGATCATGCGCGGCGACAGCTTCATCTGCTGCTGCATGCGCATCATCTGTCCGGTGTCGATTCTCATGTCCTGACCGTTTCTGCAGTGACCAACGCCTCGGGAAGCCCCCGCCCGCCACCACTCACATCGGCGGGCTCGCGAACGCATGTTACCCAATTTCACGGGAAAATCTAAGGGGCAGTCGACGAGGTGGCAGGAATTTTGCTAAGCCGATTCCGATCCCCGCAAGTAGATGCGGCAACTCGGGATAGCCCCTTCGATCAAGACATCCGCTGCCGGCTCTGGATCGCGTCCGCCAGCACCGCCTTATTCGCATACTCGATTTGCGAGCCCGTCGGCAGCCCCCGCGCCAGCCGGCTCACGTTCGCCCCCGCCACGTCCTCGAGCCGATCCGCCACGTACAGTGCCGTGCCGTCACCTTCCATGTTCGGGTTGGTGCCGAGGATCACCTCGACCGGGGCGTCGGATTCGCCGGCGAGCTTTTCGATCCGCTCGACCAGCGGATCGATAGTCAGGTCCGTCGGCGTGACGCCTTCCAGCGCCGCCAGATGCCCGAGCAGCACGTGGTACACCCCGTCATACGTCGCGGTCTGCTCCAGCATGATCACGTCCTTGGGCTGCTCGACGACGAGAATCTTCCGCTGATCCCGCCGCGGGTCCGAGCAGATCGAACACGGGTCGGCCTCGGTGAGGTTGTAGCACACCGAGCAATGGCGGACGTGCTGCTTCACATCTTCGATGGCGTGAGCGAGCTTGAGCGCCTCTTCGGAGCTGGACTTGAGCATGTGGAACGCCAGGCGCTCGGCGGTTCGCCGGCCGATGCCGGGCAGCGCGGCGAACTGCTCAATCAGCCGATTCATCGATGCGGTGTAGACGTTGTTCTCAGCCATGGCTTGCTCGCAGCCGCGATCTCACTCGCCCGGATTCATCTGGCCGAGCAATCCCTGGATGTCGGGCGGCAGGTCCATTCCGCCGGCCAGTTCCTTCATTTCCTCGGCCACGACTTCCTGAACCTTGGCCAGGGCGGCATTGACCGCGGAGGCGATCAGTTCCTCGGCGACCGTCTTGTCATCGCCGGCGAGCCCGGCCATGAGGGCCTGGTCGATGTCGATGCGGAGGATGCGGCCCTTGCCGTTCGCGGCAACCCGCACCGCCCCGCCGCCGGCGTCGGCCTCGACCGTCCGCCGTTCCAGCGCGGCCTGCAATTCCGCGGCCTTCTCCTTGAACTGCCCCGCCGCCTTCATGAGCTGACCGAGATTCTTCATGTTACCGAACATCTAATCTTCCTTATCTGATTGCTCGTTGTCGGGTGCGTCCGCCGGCCGCGCGTAAAGGTCAACCAGCGACGCGTTAAAGGTCTTCATCACTTCCTGCACCAGAGGCAGTTCGAGGGCCTGCTGTTTGTCTTCGGGAGTCACCCGGCGACGCGTCGGTCGGGCGTTCGACGTCGGCGTCGGCTGCGGCGGCGTGGGCTTCGCCACGGGTGCAGGTCGGGACGGCGGTTGACGGTCGGCCGATGGACGCGACGGCTCAGACGGGGCTAGGGGCGCTTTTTTTTTTCACCGGCTCCGCCGCCGACCGGCGCGGCCCCGGCGCCGGCGACCAGGCCGGCCAGATCGGCGAACTTCTCGCTCAGCGCCAGCCGGGCCAGCATCCCGTCCAGCAGC
>CAYFQS010000101.1:5476-10837 GCA_964345245.1 uncultured Planctomycetaceae bacterium
CCCCCCCCCCCCCGGCCCCGGCGGGCCCGCCGCCGCGCCCGGCGGCGCCCGGGGGCCCCCCCCGCCCCGCCCCTGCCGCTGCACGTTCTCGCACAGGGCGATCATGTACACCAGCGTTTCGATGCTGAATCGCCCGGCCTGCTCCGCAGCCTGCTGCCTGGTCTGCTCGTCCAGTTCGACGAGTTCGGTCTCCGCCCCGCACGCCGCGAGCAGCATCAGGTGGCGCAGATGCTCGATGAGCGATTCGATGACCTGCTCCTGGGCGATGCCGCGGTCGAGTAGTTGCTCGGCCCGCGAGAGAGTGGCCGACACGTCGCCGTCGGCGATCGCGTCCACGAGCTGCATGATGAGCTGTTGATCCGGCAGGCCGAGCATCTGCTCAAGCAGCTTCATGCTCAGCGGGTCCTCGCCCGTGGCGAGCAGTCGATCGAGCAATGACAGGGCATCGCGCATCGAGCCCTGCCCGAGCCGGGCGATCTGCATGATCACCGCGTCGTCGGCCCCGACCTGTTCACTCTTGAGCACGCCCTTGAGATGCTCGGCGATCTGGGCCGTCGGGATATTGCGGAAGTCGAACCGCTGGCACCGGCTCTGGATCGTGGCCGGGACCTTGTGCGGCTCGGTGGTGCACAGGATGAACTTCACATGCCCCGGGGGCTCTTCCATCGTCTTCAGCAAGGCGTTGAACGCCTCGCGCGTGAGCATGTGCACTTCGTCGATGATGTACACCTTGAACAGCGCGTTGCCCGTCGGAGTGAGCTCGGCGTTGCTGATCAACTCTCGGGCGTCGTCCACGCCGCGGTTCGACGCGCCGTCGATCTCGATGACGTTCATGTCCTCGCCGCGCATGATCGCCTCGGCCATGCGCTGCTGCACGTCCTCGGGCGGATAGCCGTCCGCTTCGGAGAGTTTCGGGCAGTCGGCGATGGTGTCCGGGGCGTTGAGGGCGCGGGCGAAGATGCGGGCCATGGACGTCTTGCCCACGCCGCGGGTGCCGGAGAAGAGGTAGGCATGGTGGACGCGATTGGCGCGAATGGCGCTGCGCAGGGTCTTGGCGATGGGGGCCTGGCCGATGACGTCATCGAAGCCCTGGGAGCGGTATCGTCTTGCCAGAACGGTGTAAGCCATGAGTCGAGCGGCGGCCGGCTCGCCGGCCGCGAAGGGCCGATCCCCGGCGACGGCCGGGAATCGGCGTGCGTTGTTTGCGAGGGTCCCGGTCGTCGGGAGAGGTAGCCAGGACACCGGCGGCACCGGGCAACGGCCGCTTATGGCTGCTCCCGTCAAGGCCTGACCAGGTTCACGGGTCACCCGTGCACCGGGCCCGGCCACCTCTCCCGAAGACCGGAACCGTGTTACGAGCAATATAGGGCCATCGTTCACCGCTGGCAAAGAGGGACCGAAGAGACGTGGAGACCAACAGACGCAGGAGAAGAAATGGTGTCAGGATGATTTATGACGGTCCGGGCGGCTGTGGGGGCAAGCGTGGCGCTGGTCTTCTCCAGCGCGGCCGTCTGTTGAACGCAACCGTGGCTTCCGTACGGTGTTTCCTGCGTCACGCAATGGCGTGGCAAGCACCGCCGGCGCGATAAATTCATCCTGACACCTTTTCTGCCCCCTTTTGCCTTCGCCGCGGCTGTCCGGTAAAAGGGCGTAACGAAAGGATGAACCATGAG
Source organism: uncultured Planctomycetaceae bacterium (assembly GCA_964345245.1). Lineage (GTDB taxonomy): Bacteria > Planctomycetota > Phycisphaerae > Phycisphaerales > Zrk34 > CAYFQS01. The sequence goes on from CAYFQS010000101.1 coordinate 7,150, forward strand.
TGACGAGAAAATCACCGTCGGGATGATCGGCGTGGCGCACTTCGGGGCCCGACGCCGACAGACGATGCGACAGAGCGGGCTGTTCGACCTCGCCGCCTGCTGCGACCGGAACGCCGAGTTCCTGCAGACCGCGTGTGAAGAGGAAGGCGCCGCCGGGTACGACGATTTCACCGCAATGCTCGCGCATCCCGGCCTGGAAGGGATCGTGATCTCGACCGGGGCCGACAGCCACGCCCGCTTTGCCATCGAGGCGATGCGAGCCGGGCTGCACGTATTCGTCGAGAAGCCGCTGTGCACGTCGGTTCAGGAGATACGTCAGCTTCAGGACGTGCAGCGCGAGACCGGTTTGGCGGTCGGCATGGGCCACGGCGACAACGCGACCGATCCAACCTGCCGACTGGTCAACGCGTACCTCGAGTCGGGCCGGATCGGCACGCTCGCCTGCTACGAGGAGAATTCGTCGCACTCCGGCGGGCTGTGCATTCAGCCGGGCGACTGGCGGGGCAAGGCCGAGGCCAACCCCGGCGGGATGCTGTTCCAGTGCGGGGTGCATTCGCTGCACCGCATCTGCCATCTGTTTGGCCCGGTGGCCGAGCTTCAGGCGATGATGCGCTACGACGCCCACGCCGGCACCGAGACCGCCGACGTGGCGAACGTCCTGCTCCGCCACGAGTCCGGGCTCGTGGGCACGATGAACTGCTACCACGTCACCGCTTACATCCACGAGCTGCGACTGTTCGGCACGGCGGGGAATCTTTACATCGACCATCATCGCGGCAAGGCGTGGTACCAGCAGCGGAAGGAGAACGAGCTGGAGCAGGCCGAGCCGATCGACTTCCCGGCCCGGCAGACGGGCGGGGCGTGGTCGAACCTCGCCAACTGGTACCGGGCGGCGCGCGAGGGCGGCGAGCCACGGCCGGGCATGGAAGACGGGATCAACGCGGTGTTGCCGGTCTTCGCCGCCGAGCGGGCCGACGAGACCGGCTGCCGGGTCAACCTGATGCAGCTCGTCGAAGAAGTCGCCGCCTGACGATCCAGGAGTGCCTGACCTTGCGCAGTGAACCGGCCATGATCCGCGTCGCCGTCGCCCAGCCGATGGTCGTCCCGGGCGACGTCGACGAGAACATCCGCCGCATGGCGCCGATGGTTGAGCAGGCGGCGAAGCAGCACGCCCACCTCGCGCTGTTTTCCGAAGCGGGCATCACCGGCTACGACCTGAAAGGCGTGGGGATCAGTGCCGCCCTCGCGGCGGACGACCCCCGGCTTGACCGGATCGCCGAGATGGCCAGGCGCTACGAAGTGGTCATCGCCAACGGCCTGCACGAACGGGCCGGCGACACGCTGTATAACTCGGCCATCGCTTTCTTCCCGGACGGCCGGCGCATCCTCCAGCGCAAGCACTGGATCATCGAGCACGAGAAGGACAACACGCAGACCGCGGCCGCCGACCGCCGGCGGGAGGTGTTTGAAGTCAACGGCGTGAAGCTCGCGATGCTCATCTGTTCCGACGGCGGAATGCCGGGCGTCTTCGAGGAGCTCGCCGAACAGGGGGTGGACGCGACGCTGCATCTCGCCGCCGGCTGCGGCAACGCCGACTGGGCCTTCCGCGAGAACGACATGACCGATCCCGAGAAGCGCGAGGCGATGCTCGAGCTCGGCGGGAAGCTCGCCTGGCCGCGCGGCGCGGCCGAGCGGGCCCTGACGCTCGGCCTCGGCAGCGCGGCGGTGAACCAGCTCGGCCGCGACGACGCCACCGGCTACTACCACCCCGGCCACAGCAGCGTTGTCGACACCAACGGTGACGTGACCGCCCTGCTCTGCGGCAAGCCCATCATCGAACACGCCGCGCCTTCCCTCGCCGTGGGCGTGATCCACGCGAGAGGTTGATTCGGCGATCTGGTGATCTGGCGATTGGGCGATCTGGCGATCGCCGGCCGGCCCCCGCCTCCGCACTTCGTCTCTCGATCTCTTCGGCTCTTCCGCCGCCAATTGACACCACCCCACGACGCCGGTACATTGCGAAAGTCCGGGTGAGGTGGTCAACGTCCCGTCACGGCGACGGTTAGCACTCGGACCGGTGCATGTCGCAAGGCGTTTTGCCGAGCGCCATGACCTTCGCGTATGACGACTTGGTGTCGCTCCCGCTCGCGACCCGCACACGGAGATACTTCATGAAACGCGTGCGTTCGGCTCTGCTCAGTTCACTCCTGATCGTCACCATCATCTGCCCGCTGGCCAGGGGACAGGACGCAAAAGGTCCCGGCGAGGTATGGGAAGACTTCATTCACTACATCCGGATCGCCCGGCTTGACCTGGCCGCGGCTTCCGGACGGGCGCTGCTCGATCAGCAGCCGGCGCCCGACGAGTTCCTGCAGATTATTGAGGACAGTCCGTACGCGGACGATTACGACCAGACGCTCATCCGCGCCCAGCGTCTCGAGGACGAGGTGGCGGCGGTGGCGAAACGGGTCAGCGAGGCGATCGAAGAAGCGCGGCTCGATGTGGCGCGGAATCCCGACCGGATTCGCGGCAACATCGAATCGCTCGCCGAAGGCCTGCGGGCCCGCATGCTCGCCGAACAGCGGCTGATGCGGGCAGGCGAGTACGCCGCCCCCGCCATGCTCGAGGTGCTGATCAGCCACCGCAGTGAAGACGAGCCGCTCCGGCCGCTGGTGATCGAGACGCTGGTGAAGATGGGCCGCCCCATCGTGCAGCCCATGGCCGAGGCGATGTCCGAGATGCCGCCGGTGGCGAAGCAGGACATCGCCCGGGTGCTCGCCCGAATCGGCTATCCCCTCGCCCTGCCTTACCTCAAGACACTCGCCGAGCAGCCGGACATCGACGAAGGGACGCGCGACGTGGTCAATCAGGCCTTCGCCATGATCGCCGACCAGGCCGGCGTGCCCGAAGACGTCACGGCCGCGGAACTCTGGCTCCTGCTCGGAGAAGACTATTACGCCAAGCGCAGCAGTCTGATTCTCCAGCCCGATGCCGACTACAACCTGATGTGGCGATTCGAAGGCACCGGCCCCCTGACCGCCCTTCGTATTCCCACGGCAATCTTTCCCGACGCGATGGCCATGCGGGCCGGCCGCCGGGCCATGCAGTTGAACCCCGACATGTCCGGGGCGCTGAGTTTGTGGATCGCGGCGAACTTCCGGCGGGAGAACAACCTCCCCGGTGGTGAAGACGACCCGAGCTACGGCTCAGACATGCGCAGCCCGCAGTTCTACGCGACCATCGCGGGCCCGCGGCATCTGAACCCGGTGCTCGGTCGCGGGCTTACCGGCGATGACGCCGCCCTCGCCCTCGACGCCATCCGGGCTCTCGACGCCACCGCCGGCGACGAGTCGCTGCTCAGCAGCCAGACCGAGAACCAACCGCTGCTCGCCGCGATGAACGAGACCGACCGGCGGGTGCGGTTCGAGGCGGCCATGGCCGCCGCTCGCGCCATGCCCGAGGAGGAGTTCACCGGCTCGGAACGGGTGGTGCCCGTCCTCGCCGAGGCCGTCCGCCAGACCGACGCACGGGTCGCGCTCGTGCTCGCCCCCGAAGTCCCGCAGATGAATAACCTTGCCAGCCAGGTGCGGGCCCTGGGCTTCGACGTGCTCATGGCCGACACCATCGCCGCCGCGGCGGAGCAGCTTACCCTCGCCCCGGGCATCGATCTGGTGGTCATGCGGGGTCC
>CAYFQS010000102.1:0-10569 GCA_964345245.1 uncultured Planctomycetaceae bacterium
CCTGGGTGGGGGGGATCGGGCGGATCTCGCGACCCCGGTCCGGGATTCGAGCGAGGTGCCGACACACCTGCGCGGGGCCCCGCCGGCGACGCAGGTCGCCGGCGTCGGCGAGCATCGGCTGCCCGCCGCGCTGCTCGCACGCCGCGTCGATTACGACGCGGTCGGGATCGTAGCCGCGGTCGATGTATCCGGCAGCGGAGATGCGGCCGAACTGGGCCCCCGCGGCGGCGGCGATCCGTCGCCGGTCCCGCCGGTCCCCCTCCGTCAACGGAAACCGCTCGCCGTCGCGAAGCCAGGTCGCCAGCGACCGACCCGGCACGTGTGGCCACACCACCGCCTGGCGATACTCCCCGCCGATCCATCCATGCGCCAGGGCGAGCGGCTTGCCCACCCGGATTCCTGACTCCGCCAACCGATGTGCCGCCTCCCATTGCCGCCAGCCGGGCGTGTTTCGCAGCAGGTGCCCCAGTCGAATGCCCATCGCGGGCGACCGGTGATGGTGAACCACCCATGTGTGCGGCCCATCTCGAACGAGATCGATGCGCAGCCGCTCTTCGTCACGCAGCACCGCGTCCGATGCGTTGACCAGGTTCGGCAGGAGCCGACTGACCGCATCGCGGTCGAGCGAGCAATCCTCCGCTTTGCTCGCGTTGATCCAATACGTGTGGTCGCCCTGTCTCACGGTGTAGGTCTTCACGCACCGGGCATTGCAAGCGTCGTGCCAGTGTTGCCGGTCGATGGCGGCGCGTCTGTAATCCCCTCGCCCGGCTTGTCTTGTTGGGCTTGTGCGGCGCTGGCGGCGAATCGCGCCCGGTGCGATGTGCCGGCGAGACTGCCGTTTTTTCCGGCACCCGATCCACGGTTGCTGAGAATCGCGCGGCCGCCGCCGAATCCGTTCCCTTGCGAGTTCGCCGACGCTCCGGTAGAAGCGGGGGGCCATGAAAGACCGACGACCGAACATCATCCTGATCATGACCGACCAGCAGCGCGGCGATTGCCTCGGGATCGAGGGCCACCCGTGTCTGCTCACGCCGAACATGGACTCCCTCGCCGGGGCGGGCACGCGATTCTCGCGGGCCTATACAACCTGTCCGTCGTGCATCCCGGCGCGGCGGTCGCTGCTCTCGGGCCAGTTCCCCGCGACCAACGGCATGCCGGGGTTCGTCGGCGGCGTGGAGTGGGAACCGCCGGCCACGCTGCCGGGCATGCTTTCCGATGCCGGCTACCAGACGTTCCTCGTCGGCCGGTCGATGCACCAGCATCCCGCGCGCAAGCGCTACGGTTACGATCACATGATCCTCGGGTCCGGTTACGTGGCCGGCGACGATTACGATGAAGACCTGCGCCGCCAGAGCGGTGCCGCCGACGGGTTCAACTCCCACGGCCTGCCGTTCAACGGCTGGAACGCCCGGCCCTGGCCTCTCGACGAGCGGCTGCACCCGACGTACTGGATCGTGGATCAGGCGATACGATTTCTCGCCACCCGTGATCCGAGCTGCCCGTTCTTCCTGACCGCTTCGTTCTACGCCCCGCATCCGCCGCTGTGCCCGCCGGCGTTCTACATGGACCGCTACCTGCGGGCCGACGTGCCCGAACCGGTGATCGGCGATTGGGCGGAAGACCCCGGCGAGGTGAGCGGCATCGACATTCAGGCCGCCCGCGGCGTGAAGCTTGAAGGCGAGACGTGGCGCTCCTGTGCCGCCGGCTACTATGGACTGATCAACCAGATCGACGATCAGATCTTCCGTCTCCTCGCCGCTCGCGGTGAGGCCGCGGTGGACTGGAGCAACACCGTGGTGATCTTCACCTCCGACCACGGCGAGATGCTCGGCGACCACTACATGTATCGGAAGTGCGAGCCGTACGAGGGTTCGGCCCGGATTCCGATGGTGATTCGCGGCGGGCGCGACCTCGGCTTCGCCGCGGGGCAGGCCGTGGACCGCCCGGTGTGTCTCGAAGACCTCATGCCGACCTGCCTTGACCTCGCCGGGATCGACACGCCCGATCACGCGGACGGCCAATCGCTCTTGCCCTGGCTTCGCGGCGAGCAGCCCGGCTGGCGGGAGTACCTCCACAGCGAGCATGCCCCGTGCTACAGCGAACCGCAGGCCTACCACATGCTCACCGACGGCAAATGGAAGTACATCTGGCGCCCGACCGACGGCAGCGAGCAGCTATTCGACCTGACCACCGATCCGGACGAGCGGCACGACCTGGGAGGCGAAACCGTCGGGGCCTCGGAATTGAACGCCTGGCGGACCCGGCTCATTGAGCATCTGAAGGACCGCCCCGAGGGCTTCAGCGACGGCGAGAAACTGATCGCCGGCTGCCCGTACCCCCCGCTCATGGACCACGGCGGCACCCGCGTCTGACCCCGAGCGCCCGGCGCGCTTGCCATCAGCGCCCGGCTCTTCGCGACCGATTCACCCCGCCGCGCCGAACAACGCCACCAGCAGATCGTCCGCCGGGTACGCATGCCCGCGATGCTGCACGAAGGCCTCGGCGTACTCCACGCCCGCCTGTTCACCGCGGTGGGCCGACTGGCGCTTCATCGCGTCGACGTACTCGTCCATCCCGTGATGGGCCCGCAGCCACTCACGCTGGCTCGCGTGGCTGGAAAGCATCTCCACCTTGCGGTCCATGACGCCGCTGACGTCGATCGTCGTGGTGGGCGTGACCTCGCGCCCGAGATGGTCCCGGCCTTCCATCGGATCGCAGTAGTAGAGGTGGGGAATGCCCGCCTCGGGATGAAGGACGAAGGGCGAGGCGTTCGGGGCGGCGTAGAGGAAGCTCGCCATCCGCGCCACCCGCGAGGTCATCTCGTGGTCCTGCATGTAGTCGTCGTGCGGATGGGTGAACATCAGCGTGGGCGTGACGCGACGCAGCAGGTCGGTCGCCTTGCGAATGGTGGGCTTGTCATAGACCACCAGCCCGTCGCGCTCGTCGAGACAGTAGTAATGGGCGCCGATCATCGCGGCGGCGCGGTCGGCCTCTTCCGTGCGGATCGCGCTGATCCGCCAGGCGTTGTCGGTGACCGTCCCGCAATCGCCAGGCGTCATGGTCGCGATGTGCACGTCCCAGCCCGCCTCGGTGAGCTGAATCAGCACGCCCCCGCAGAAAATCTCCGCGTCATCCGGATGCGCCATCAGGGCCAGGGCCACGCGGCGTCGTTCATGATCCATCGCAGAACTCTCCGACCTGGTCAACGGCGGTCAGGATACCCGATTGCCCTGCCGCAATTCCCTGGTTCGACGACCGGGGATGGCGTATAATGCACTAGGGTCACGCCATCATATCAGGACGCGAGCCATGCACATCCCCGCTGATCGTTCGACCGGTTTCACCTTGATCGAGCTTCTGGTCGTGGTCTCGATCATCGCGCTGCTGATCTCGATTCTCCTGCCCGCCCTCGGCGAGGCGCGGGAGACCGCGGTGCGAATGACGTGTGTCTCCAACGTCCGGGCCCAGGGGATGGTCATTCGCTACTACACGAACGACTATCGCGGCGGGTTGCCGTACCACTCCGGCGATGGCAGCGGCAACTCCACGCCGTGGAGCCACACCCACCACTCGATGAAGCTCGACCAGCGCGAAATGCTTGTCGATAAGTACTCCGACGGCGATCCCTGGATCTGGATCTGCCCGAAGTTGACGATCCGGGGCGTGGCCCCGGAGCGGGGCTACACCGGCGGCGGGCTCCGGAACCCGCGGAACGTCGTCATCGGCCGCAGCGGCGGTTACGCCCAGCGCCTGCCCCGTTGGCGCATCGACACCGAAGAGTGGGTCAGTGGCAACCCGCGTACGCCGCACCATACGAATCGCTGGGCCCAGGTGCCGCGGCGATGGAACGGCGGGAAGATCGTGACCAACCACATCGATCAACTCCTGCCCGACAGCGTCATCATCAGCGAGCAGTACATCGGACCCAACGGCGGATGGGGCTATGGGCCGGGCAAGGGCTGGTTCGGCGACATCCGACACGAGGATTCGCCCCTGCGCCCGGGCGGCGGGTCTCACCTGCAGGCCGACGGCTCCGCGTTCTGGGGAACGGGGATGTATCTGTGGTACAACTCCTGGTGGATTTCGCTGCCGGAGTGACCCGGTCGGTGTTCCGCCGACGCCGCCGGGGCTCGCAGTTGTCCACCGTCCCCGGGCACGTGCATCGTAAAACAAGATACTTCAGTTACTTACCTAGTATATTCGCCCGACAGTTTATCCACACCTTTTCACCGGTTCCTCGCTTATGCACAATCGATTCGCCGGGGCGGATTTTGCTTGATTTGAGCAGCCGGTTAGCAATAAGTTGCGATGCGATGAGTGCGGCTCCGGTCGGTCCCGGCCGGGTCCGGTTCTTTGACATGTGATGCACGCATCGGCAAGCAGCAGCCGCCTCCCGATCACGGGGTCTACCCGCTCGTCGTGGCCGACGACCAGATCGTCAGCCACGGTCGACGCCGCGGTTTCGGCTGCTGCAACCTCACCCGTCGGTCCTCCGCACCTGCCAGCGGTCCGACGGGGCCGCGTACGCGACGCAGGCGACCGCGCCGCGCCACCAACGCCGCCGCAACATGTGGCCGGCGGAAAGCGCCGGCGCCTCGCCGAGGTCGGTCGGCTGCCGGGGCCTCGTGTCGGTCGGGTCTGCCCGCGCCGGCGCGGGCGCGGTGGTCGGATGCGATCGCTCACCGGGCGGACAGGTTGGTCACTCCCAAACCTCGGATCGGCGTGTCAGCCCATGCCGGCCCGGAGCGAACGCCGTTGCGGACACGGATCGCGACCCGCCGCGCCTCCGGTGCAGGCGAGGGCGATCCCGTGCGAGGTGTTTCAGCCCGTCGACGGGGCCGATGGTTCCCACGGGAAGTTCGGAATCGTCGGCGGGAGCTCGTTCGCGACGCGGTCGCCGGCGATGTGCGTGACGGTTGGCGGGTCTCTGATCCGCGCCGCCGCGTGTCGCGACGACGCGCGTCGCAATCGGACCGCAGCCACGCGTCCCCACGGGGCCCAAGCCCGGACCCCGGGCCGGCGGGAGGTCGGATGCCTCCGCGCCCGACGATGGCGGGCGGTCCGGTTGGCCGACAGCAGCGGGACGGTCCGCCGCCGACGGGCGGCGGGCCCCCCGGAGTCCCGGTTCCCTGTCGCGCTGTTCGAGGAGGTCGGCGAGGCCCATCGGCCGACGGGCCCGGCTGACCTTGAAACCGCCGCTGCGCCCGCGTGCACCGGGTAAGGCGAGCGACCCTCGCCGAGATCACATGACCACTGAACCTTCACGACCCGCCGGGATCGGCCGAAGCCGCACTTGTCCGCGCCTTTGCTTCAGCAAGCCGGACCGCAGCGCCAGCGGAGGTCCGGATACGACCGGCCCGGCGCCGCGCTGCCTTGGCCACACCTCGAGTCGCGGCTGAACTTGCCCGTTCGGCCTCCGCGGGCTTGACGCCGCTCGGCGTCTCCGCGGTGAGCCGGGACGAAGCGGTGGTCTCAGGCCACCACTTGCGGGTATGCTGATGGACATGAATACGCCCATCCGAATGCTGTGGCTCGCGGCGGTGGTGTGCCTCGCCGGTGCGGTCCGGGGACAGGAACCGACCTACGACCTGCGGCCGATCTGGACTGACGGCCAGACCGCCCGCTACCGGGGCGTGACCGACCGCCACCAGGTGGTCGAGATGCAACTGCCCGGCGGCGAGGCCGGGGCCAGCGAGAGCATGATCCACAGCGAAATCCTCATGACCTGGCGCGTCGAGGAGGCCAACCCCGAAGGCGGCGGGTGGTGCGCCCTGACCATCGACGAGATCACCGTTGAACTCACCGCCGGCGACGGTGAGATGCATCGGCTTACCCATCGCGATGGCGGACACGAGAACCCGATCCTCGACATAGTGGCCAAGCGGATCAGCGCCATGGCCGGCACGCCCGTCGAGGTTGAAATCGCCCCCGACGGGCGCGTCGAGTCGGTGCGCGGCGTGGAGAAGATGCGCCGGAAGTACGGCGCGGCCAGCGAGAGTATCGAAGACCGCGATTTCCGGGAAGCGGCCACCAGCTTGGCCGGCATCGTCGGCGCCGGGGGCGAGGTCGAGCCCGGCGAGACGTGGGAAGAGCAGTTCACCTGGGGCCACGAACTCGGCGAACTCGATTTCGATACGACCTTCGAGTTGATCGGCGTGGAGCGGATCGCGGGCATCGAGGTCGTCACCGTCGCCACCGAAGCCGACCTCGATCTCGAACCGAAGATGCCCGGCGAGATGCCGCCCGGGGCGAGCGTGGACGTTGATCTCACCGAGGGGCGCGAAACCACCCAGGCCATGTTCGACCTCTCGCGTCACGAAGTGGTCGGCCAGAACATCGACCGCACGCTGTCGGTGGACATGACGATCACGATCAACGGCCGCACGCTTTCCCGCTCGATCACGGAAACCGTGAACTCGCAGGTTCTGCGCATCGCCGAAGAATAAACGATGGAATCCGTATCGTTCAGCCGCGACGCGGCGGCCGGGGTGCCGGGCGAAGCGACACGGCGGTGCACGATTCGCTTCACAATCATGCCGCCGGCGCAGGCCGAGCCCGCAACGCTGCAATAGAATCACGGGGTGGTTCGTTTCTCCTTGGGGCAATCGGGGCGTCTTGCGAGCAGGCCCATGGCAGGTCCGATTCTTCGAGAGCTTGATCCCGACCGCTTCGGATACCGCGAGGCCCGGCACCTGCTGAGCCGGGCGGGCTTTGGCGGCACGCCTCGGCAGATCGTCGCGCTTCAGGCCATGGGCCTGGAGCGGGCGGTGGATTACCTCGTCGACTACGAGAAGGTCGACGCGGGCTACCTCGACGGTCCGGCTGCCGATCCGGACATCATCCGCCCGCTCACGCCGGCCGAGCGGCGCGAGCTGGCCGAGGCGCGGCGGACCGGCAACGAGCAAGTCCTCTCGAAGTTCCAGGCGATGCGCAACGCCCGCAAGGCCGAGGATCGCGCGCAACTGCGAGACCTGCAGAGCTGGTGGCTCGGGCGGATCATCGCCACGCCCCGGCCGCTCGAAGAGAAACTCACGCTGCTGTGGCACGGGCACTTCACCTCCGGCCACCGCGATGTTGAAGACAGCTACCTGCTGTTCCAGCAGAACCGACTGTTCCGCCGGCACGCCAACGGGAACTTCGCCCACCTCGCCCGGGCCGTGATCCGCGACCCGGCGATGATCGTCTATCTCAACAACGACCGGAACGTCCAGCGCAAGCCCAACGAGAACCTCGCCCGCGAGTTGCTGGAACTGTTCATGCTCGGGGAGGGCGCGTACAGCGAGCGGGACATCAAGGAAGGCGCCCGCGCACTGACCGGCTACACCCGCGACGACAACGACTTCCGCTTCGCCCGGTTCGCCCACGACGGCGGGACGAAGCGGATTCTCGGGCGGAGCGGCGATTTCGACGGCGACGACCTGGTGGATCTCTGCCTCGCCCGGCGGGCATGCAGCGCGTTCATCGCCTGGAAGCTGTACCGCTGGTTCGTGGACGAGATGAGCGACGAACCGGACGCCGAGGCGAAGGCGATGGGGCGGGCGCTCGCGGCGGAGCTTCGCCGATCGAAGTACGCGCTCAAGCCCGTGCTCAAACGATTGCTGCGGAGCGAGCGGTTCTACCAGTCGCGGGTGATGGGCGCGAAGATCAAGTCGCCGGTCGAACTGCTCGCCGGGACGATCCGGGCGCTGGCCACCCCGCCGCGTGATGGCGGGCGGTTGCTCGACGCGATGCGAATGATGGGCCAGGAACTGTTCAACCCGCCGAACGTGGCCGGCTGGCCCGGCGGGAAGGCGTGGATCAACACCGCCACGCTCTACACGCGGCAGAATCTCGCGACCTACCTCATCACCGGCAAGCTGCCCTACGATGAGGCCGGGGATCGGGACCGGGCGGAATACGATCCCGCGCCGCTGCTCGCGACGCTCAAATCGCGCGAGCCGGACGCCGTGGCCGAGCATCTGCTCGCCTCGCTCGTGTGCGTCGAGACCGCGCCGCAGCGCCGTCGCGAACTGGCGGAATTTTTCGCCGATCGCGGCCGGATCGACCGCGACGCCCTGATCGGCGGGCTCTGCCTCATCACCGCCATGCCGGAGTATCAACTTTGCTGAATCGAACGGACGCATCATGAGCGATCATCCATACACCCGACGCGCGTTTCTTCACGGCGGGCTGACCCTCGTGTCCACCGCGGCGACCGCCCCGTGGTTCCTCCAGCGCAGCGCCTTCGGCATCGAGAATCCCTTCGACTACCGGGCCACGGCCCAGCGGCCGGGCGTTGCGGACGACCGCATTCTCGTGGTCGTCCAACTCTCCGGCGGAAACGACGGGCTCAACACCGTCGTGCCCTTCGGTGACGGGGCGTACTACAAGGCCCGGCCCGCGCTCGGCGTGGCGGAAGCCGACGTGCTGAAACTCGACCGCAGCGGGCCGATCGGTCTGCATCCTTCGCTTGCCCCGCTCAAGGACCTGTACGACGACGGGCTCGTGGGCATTGTGCATGGCGTGGGGTATCCGAACCCGAACCGCTCGCACTTCAAGAGCATGGATATCTGGCACACCGCCGACCCGGAGCGGGGCGGCAGGGGCTACGGCTGGATCGGGCGTTATTTCGACGCCGAGTGCGATGGCGAGCCGCGGCCGGACCTGTGCGTGGCCATGGGCGACCAGGCCCCGCTCGCCACCCGAGGCCGGTCGTTCCAGCCGATCAGCTTCCAGGACGAGCGGCTGTTCCGCTGGTCGGGCGCCGAGCTCGACGACCGGATCGCCCGCAGCTATGACCGGATCAACCGGGCGGGCGTGATCGATGACGTCGACGAGGCCTCGCCCGCCGGGTTCATCATGCGCACCGCGCTCGACGCGCAGGTCTCGTCGGATCGCATTCGCGCGGCCATGCGGGCCCGGCCGCTGGTGAGCTATCCGGGTAACGGATTGGGAGAGTCGCTGAAACAGATCGCGTTGATGATCCGGGCCGGGCTGCCCACGCGGGTGTACTACGCTTCGCTCGGCGGGTTCGACACGCACGCCGGCCAGCCGTACCGCCACGCCCAGTTGCTGCGGCAGTACGCCGAGGCGGTGTCGGCGTTTCAACGCGACATCCGGCAGCAGGGCAATGCGTCGCGCGTCGTGACCGCGACGTTCAGCGAGTTCGGCCGGCGGGTGAAGCAGAACGCCTCACAGGGCACCGACCACGGGACCGCGGGTGCGATGGTCGTGATGGGCGAGCCGATCCGGGGCGGCCTGCACGGCCGCCACCCGTCGCTCACCCAACTCGATTCGGGCGGCGATCTGGTGCACACCACCGATTTCCGCAGCGTCTACGCGACGCTGCTCAAGGACTGGCTCACCGCCGACCCGGCGCCCGTCCTCGGCCGGCGCTACCCGACGTTGCCCCTGATCCGGTCTTAGCAGAAGCTGAACCGCGGCGGCGCGGCGGAAGAGCGGCCCCGCCCACGACTCGCGCCGCGGGCCGGGCTCGGTTGGCGCTCGAACAGACTTCATCCAGAGCCGGCGCGACTCGCTGAAGCGAAAGCCCGCCCGCTCAGCACTCGGCGGCGGCGACGGCCTTGACGCAGTCGGTCAGGGCCGGGACCGGGTCGTTGACGTCGGCTTCGTATTCGAGGACGCACGCGCCGTCGAAGTCCACGTCCTTCATCGTCTTCAGCAGCCCGGGCAGGTCGAGGTTGCCGGTGCCAACCACCACGTCTTCCTGGTTGCGCGCCCTGTCGAAGACGAAGTCCTTGATGTGCACGCCGAACAGTCGCTTGCCGAAGTCGGTGGCCATCTTGACCGGGTCCTGCTTGGCGTCGAGGGCCCACGCGGTGTCGAGGCAGAGCCCGAGGCGGTCGAGGCCGTTCTTCTCGGCCTTATCGAAGATGTAGCGGAGCATCTGCGAGTTGCCCAGCCAGTGATACCCGCCGTGATTGTGGATGCCCATGTACAGGTCGTATTCGGCGGCGAGGTCGTTGGCGAGCTTGAGCCGATCGTCGCTCGTGCCGGGGTTGAAGTTGACGCTGACCGTCTTCGCCCCGACGAGCTTGCAGAAGTCGAAGCGGGCGCGGAGGGCGGGCTCCTCGATGTCGATGTTCTCCACGCCGATGCTGCAGACCTGCACGCCCGCGTTGTCGTAGGCCCGGTAGACCGGCTCGTGCTGTGAGCGGTCGTCAAACTGAATATGCGCGCCGCACAACTCGATGCGCTTGCTGCCCGTGGCCGTCAACAGTTCCGCGACCTTCGCGTTGTCCTTGAAACCGCGGAAACAGAAACTCTGAATGCCGAGTTCGTCACTGATTTGTCCCATGGGTTTGCTCCGTTGCTGGGGGTGAGCGGGACACGCTATCGAGATTGCCGACCGCGTGCAAATTGCGCCGAAACAACCGCGCCGCGCGTTCGGCCCGGCGTGGCGACTTGAGTCGCCATGAATCTCTGCCCGCCGGACTCGGACGCCCTGCCCCGGCCCGGTGGACGAAATTCGACCGGATGCGGGTAACGCGCCTCGCTGAAGCGAGGCCGCGCCCAAGCAACCGCGCCGCGCGTTCGGCCCGGCGTGGCGACTTGAGTCGCCATGAATCC
>CAYFQS010000103.1:0-10538 GCA_964345245.1 uncultured Planctomycetaceae bacterium
GTTCGCCGAGGAAGACGGTCCGGGCGGCGAACACGCCCGTCCACACCAGGTACATCGTCCCGCCGCAGGCCAGCGGCATGAATCCCATCGTCACCGGGTGCTGGCGGACGACAATGGCGCGCAGTTGCACCGCGATGTGCGCCCCGGCGAGGTAGCCGAGCGCGTACGGGCCGATCAGCGTCAACCCGCCATCGTTCGCCAGCGGGTAAGTCGTGACCAGGTCACTGAGCACGCCAAGCACGAGCCAGGCGACGACGATGGCGCGCGGCGGGGCATAGAGGGCCACGAGCACCGCGGGGATCAGCGGCAACATGGGAATCACGTCGCCGAAGGAGGTTTCAAAGCGCATCACGCCGGCGAGCCCGGCCTGGAGGGCGACGACCAGATAAGCCACGATGGCGAAGACAGTCCAGTTCATTCGCTTCCGGCCTGCGGCACGAGCACGGTCACGCCCCGGAGGTAAGGGATCGAGATCAGCGGCCGGGCGATCACCCGCTTGAGCAGCATCTTCTCGGCCAGGGACTCGACCTCGACGACCTCGCCGAGAATCATGCCCTGCGCCGCTTCGGGCCATTGCTCATCCTGAAGCCGGACGAGGTCCCCCGTCTCGACGGGGAGCCGGGAATTCACGCGGGCGGCGAAGTGGTCGGCGTCGACCGCCTCGAACTGGCTGATCTGCCGGCGCTCCGGGGGCAACCCTTCCCGCGGCAACCGGGGCGGGGTGATCACGGCGTTCAGCAGCGTGTCCGGGGTGGTGATCGGCCGCAGCACCGCGTTGCGCGGCGCGACCTGCACCGTCCGCCCGATCAGATTCGCCCCGTCGATCACCGCCATGCCGGGCTTGAGCCCGTGCTCCGCCCCGCGATTCAGGTGCAGCGTCGGCGCTGCGGGATCGAGCGAGCGGCCGGTCACGTCCGCCCGCACGAAATCCACCGCCTGGTCGCCCAACTCGACCCGAAGCTTCTGCAACGCGGCGAGCTCGCGCTCGAGTTCCACCACCCGACGTTCGAGGTAGAGGATGCGGTTGCTCTGGTAACGCAATTCCTCGTTCAGCCGGGCGACGTCGTCGATCGTCTTCGGCATCTTCACCTGGTGGCGCAGGGCGCTGCCGAGGTAGTGGACCGGATGTCGGACGACGACGGTGACGAGGTTCACGAAGCCGGCGGCGGGCGGGGCGTAGAAATGCCAACGCCCCGGCAGCAGTGAGAGCACGATGCACGCCAGGGCGATCAGCAGGATCACGCGCGAGAATGTCAGCCGGGGACGCTTCATGGGTGATCTTCGACGAACGATTTCCGGATCTCGACCGTTCGCTCCGCCGGGCCCGCGACATCGACCGGTCGAACACCGCCCCCCGCCACTCGAAGATCATCACACTTCATCGAGATCGGCTTCCATGGTGGCCTTCCAGTCCTCGATGTTCTCGAGATAGATGGAAGTTCCCCTCGCCACGCAGGTCAGCGGGTCCTCGGCGACACGGACGTCAAGGCCCGTGGCCTGGGAGAGCAGCACGTCGAGGCCGCGCAGCAACGCCCCGCCGCCGGCGAGCACGATGCCATTGTCGACCAGGTCGGCGGCGAGTTCCGGCTCGGCCCGCTCCAGCGTTCGCGTGACCGTGTTGGTGATCGACGCGATGGGTTCCTGGAGGCACTCGCGGATTTCTTCGCTCGTGATCACGGTCTTGCGAGGGAGCCCGGAGATCATGTCCCGGCCGCGGACTTCCATGGTGGTCTCCTCGCCGACCGGGGCGGCGGAGCCGATCTCGATCTTGATCCGTTCCGCCGTCTGCTCGCCGATCATCAGGTTGTACGTCTTTTTCATGTGGTTGATGATCGCCTCGTCCATGTCGTCGCCGGCGACGCGGACGGAGGTGCATTCGGCAATGTCGGCGAGGGACATGATGGCCACTTCGGTCGTCCCGCCGCCGACGTCCACGATCATGGACGCGGTGGGGTCGACGATGGGCAACCCGGCGCCGATGCCGGCCGCCATCGGCTCTTCCACAAGGTAGACGCGCCTGGCCCCGGCGCGTTCGGCGGAGTCAAGCACGGCCCGCTTCTCCACCGCGGTGATCCCGGAGGGAATCGCGATGACCACCCGCGGGCCGATGAAGTGGCTGCGCCCCTGCACCTTGCGGATGAAGTAGCCGAGCATGGACTCGGTGATCTCGAAATCGCTGATCACCCCGTCCTTGAGCGGTCGAATGGCGGTGATGGACCCCGGGGTCTTGCCGAGCATGTCCTTGGCGACCCAGCCGACGGCGTTGCCCTGTTGGAGGACCTTGTTGGTGCCCTTCTTGACGGCGACGACGCTGGGTTCGTTGAGCACGATGCCCTCGCCGCGAACACACACGAGCGTGTTGCACGTACCGAGATCGATGCCCATGTCCACGGAGAACCAGCTTAACAGTGAATCGAGGAACAAAGCGTGCTCAGCCCCTTTCCCGCAAGAGTTCGCCATCCATGGCGCCGGTCGGGCCAGCATGCGGACCGGCCACGCGACCGGTCGTGGGAATGGCGGGCGTCACGGGCTCTGCAGATCGTCCTCCTGGACGACGTAGAACGGATTGCTGCCCGCGGCGGGGATGTCTTCGTTGAGCTGGATGTTCCGCCAGGCGACCACGCCGATGGCGGCGGCGAGGGCCACGAAGGCGATGAACACCAGTACCGTGTACACGTTACTCGTCGGCTTGGCGGTTCGTCGGGCTCCGCCTTCAAACTGCGTCATGGCTGCACTCCAGTCTTGGTGGCCGGCACCGGTCCGGGGAGCATGCCGCTCCCCACGGTCGATCGCGTGGGCGGTTACGTACCCGAGGTCGCCTCGACGCCCGCGGCAATGTCGCCGGTCTTCAGCGTCACCCGCCCGGCCGAGGAATTCACGTCGACCTTGGTGATCACGGCGTTGCCGAGAAACTGGTCGCCCGAGTGGATCATGAATTCCATGCCCTCGCGCACCTCATCGTTGGCGCCGACGTTGATCTCAACAAACGTCTCGTCGCCGATGGGCTGCACACTGGTCACGCGGCCCTGGATCGGGATCTGGGCGGGCGTGCCCTGAACGAACTCGACGCCCGCCTCGCCCGGCTGGGCCTGACCGCCGGCGAGGCCGGTCTCGATCTTGTTCTGCAGTTCGCGGTTGCGGTCTTCGAGCTCGGCGATCTGCTCCTTGAACAGCCGCACCTGCTGGGTCATGTTCTGAAGCTGGGTGCTGAGCTGCTGGTTCTTGTCGTTCAACTGGATGTTGCGCTGCTGCAGAGCGAGCGTCTGGTCGCGGCGCTGCTTGATCTCCTCCTGCAGCGTGGCGTTGACCTGGGCGGCCTGCTCCAGGGCGTTGGAGAGCCGGGCGAGCTGGCCCTGCACGTCGGCGGTCTTGTTGCGGGCGTCAGCCAGCGCCGCCTCCGTCGACTGCAACTCCGTCGAGAGCGTGTTGACCTGGGCGGTCAGGTCGTTGATCTGTCCCTGCAAGGCGCCGTTCTCGGCGTTGGCCGCCTGCACCTTCGCGGCGACCGCCGCCTCCCGCAGTTGCATGTACTGTTCGTTGAGCGACGCCAAGGCCGCCTGCTCCCGCCACTTCTGCTCGTACGTTTCGGTGTTCATCACGAAGGGCACGACCAGTGCCACGAGAACTACCGAGAGGATTGTGACCAGGACGATGAAGATTTTGGTGAGAATACTCAAGGTCGCCTCCCAAGTGCCCCAAGGGCTGCAGGCATGACGTTCAGTTGACGGCGGCCACTCGGTCATCAGGGTCCAGACCGCCGATGCTCAATAACGCAAATCACACAAGACCCTGAATATCAGATATCTACCGCAGCGGAACATGCTTGTCAACCTTCCCGGGGTCAATTTACGGACTCAATGCATCCGCGGCGTCCGCGGGCGGGCTGGATTTCACCGTCGGCGCGGTCTGCCTGAGCACCGACGCCGACGCCGCGACACGCACGCGAAGCTCGGAATCGCCGAGCAATTCGCCCAGTCGGCGCAACGCCGCGTCCGAGCGTTTGAACCATCCAAGCACCCACGCGGCCTGCGATCGCACGATGGATTGTTCGTGCCTCGAATGCTCCAGGACTGTCTGCAGGCCCTTCGGCCGGCCGAGCCGGGCCAGCGTCTCCGCCGCGGCAAGCTGCTGTTCCACCGGCGGCTGATCGAGCATTCGCTCGATGGCCGCGAGCATTCGCTCGTCGCCCACAGCCCCGAGCGCCCGCACCGAGATGATCCGCACTTCGCCGAACTGGCTGTACATCCCGGCCCGCAGAACGTCGAGGGCCGAATCATCGCCAAGCTTCACCACCGCCTCGGCGAACTGGATTCGCACCACCGCCGCCCGTTCCGCGCCGATGCGAGGCATCGGGGCCGAGGCCTTCGCCTTGAGCATGGCGGCCGCACTCTCATCGCCGAGCAGGCCGAGGATCATCGCCGTGTTCGCCCGGACGCTCGGGTCGTCGGACTCCAGGTAGCCGGCCAGCGGGGTGAGGTTGACTTCACGGCCAAGCGTATGCAACGCATAAATCGCCGCCGCCCGGACCGACGCATTCGAATCGTTCAGCAGCGGCTCGATCGCCGGCACCAGGTGCTCGAGTTCCAGACGCCCCGCCGTCACCACCGCGGTGAAACGCACGACGGGTCTGGGATCACTCAAGCCGCGCTGCACGAAGGGCGTGGCGCGGCCGGGGGCCTGCGTCAGCGCCTCGATCACGTTCGACCGCACGAAGGGATTTTCCGAAGACGCGGCGTTGACCAGCACGTCCATCGCTTCGCCGTGCAGCCGTGAAACCGTCACCGCCTGACGCACGCGGCGGTCGATCTCCTCCGATGAGGAAGCGTCCTCGGCGTCCTGGGCGGCCGTCGCCGTCGCCGCGATCCCGATCAGTGCGCAGGCGGTCCATCGTTGCCACGATTTGTTCATGCTGGTTCCTTTCGCCCCGGTGAGCGGCGGAAGGCCGCGATGCCGAGCAACACGGCGCTGATCACCGCGCATCCCGCGCCCCAGAGGTCGCCGATGCGGGCGAAGACCGTCACCCGCGGATCGCGGTGCAGCGCCCGCGTGGCGATGCCGGCCACTGCCTGACTACGGCCGTCCACGACCACCCGTTCGACCACCCGGCCGGCGGAGTCGATGAAACCGCTGATCCCGGTATTGACCGCCCGGGCCATGGGCACGCGGTTTTCGACACAGCGAAATCTCGCCGCCTGCTCGTGCTGGGGGCCTTCGGCTTCACCGGCGTACCAGCCGTCGTTGGTCAGGTTCAGCAGCACGTCCACTCGCTTCCCGGCTCGCCAGTTCTCGGCGCTGAGCAGCCGGCCGAGGTTGGCCAAAAATCCCGCCCGCACCTTGCCCTCGCCCCACACCATCTGTCTCGGCACGTAGCTGACCAGGTCTTCAAAACATATCGGCACGGCCAGCCGCCAGTCCCCCCCTTGTTCAACATGAATCGTGAAAGCACGGAACATCGCCCCGGCGGTGAGATCGTAGCTCGTATCATACGGGGTGAGGGTCAGCAGCAGCCGCTTCGCCCACGGCCATTCGCTCACCCACGGGATGTACTCGCCGAAGGGGACGCGGTGGACCTTGTCGTACCGCTGGCGCAGGACGCCGCCCGGCGCGAAAAGATAAGCCGTGTTGAACCGGCGCACGTCGTCCGTGGCCCAGTTCTCAACGGCGTGGGCGCCGACCACAACCGCGGTGCGATGCCGTTCCGCGAGCTGTTCGATGGCCCGGCGATTCACCGCATAGTGGGCGATGCGGCGAAGCCCCGCGCGGCGGTCCGCGGACATGGGGGCGTCGGGATCGTCGGTGTCGAGTTCCCGCGCCGCCCATCGGGCGACGGCCATCGATTGCTCGTTCAGGGAGCCGGGCACCATGGTCTCGGGCCAGACGATGAGCCGGGCGTCCTGGTCCGCCGCCTGCCGCGACATCTCGATGGCCTCGTTGAACCACGCCTGTTCGAGTTCGAAAGTCGGCCGGTTCTTATTGGATTGCGGCACGTTGGTCTGGATCACGGCCACGGGCAGCGACGCGGCGGCTTCATGGACCGCCTCGGTCTGCCGAAGCCGGTACATGCCGTAGGCCAGCGACCCGACGACCGCGATCAGCCAGAGCGTGAGCCCGAAGCGGAAGCTCCGCATTCGCCGGGGGCGAAAGCCCGCCCGCCGGAACAGCGGCCGGGTGAGCAGATCCACGATCAGCCCGCTGGTCATGGCCACCACGAATGACACGCCGTACGCCCCGGCGAAGTCGGCGGTCTGGATCATCACGGCGGGCTGGCTGTGGCCGATGAGGGTCCACGGCAGGCCGGTGAGCATGATGCCGCGCATGTATTCCAGCCCGACCCAGACGAGGGGCACGTCGATCACCGCGGGCAGACCGAGTCGGCGGTGCACCGGGCGGAGGATCAGCACGAAGGCGGTCGGGTAGAGGGCGAGGTAAAGGCAGAGGACGATGTAGCCGGGGATGGTGACGTAGGTGATCCAGTTGAAGATGTAGAGCCACCACACCGCGGCGACGAGGTAGGTCAGCCAGGCGACGCGCCTGAGCGGCTGGCCTCGCAGGCCGAGCAGCGCCAGCGGCACGAGGCCGAGGTGGGCCAGGGGCCAGATGCTCGGCCATGGCTGGGCGAGGGCCATGAGCACCGCCCACGACGCGAGCAACACGATCTGGCTCGTCCAGCCGGTGATTCGCAGTCGCCGCACTCTCGAACGGATCGGCATGCTGGTATGTTATCGGCAAATCACCGTCCGCACGAAGACGAGGACCTGCGCATGGACGCCCGCGACATGACGATCACCGAGTTTCAGCAGTTCATTCGGGATCGGTATTACGAGACCGACCACGCCCGCGGCACGCCGGCCACGTTCATGTGGTTCATCGAGGAGGTCGGGGAACTGGCCACCGCCCTGCATCACGACGATCGTGAGAATCTCGAGGAGGAGTTCGCCGACGTCCTGGCGTGGCTGTGCACGCTGGCCAACATCAACAACGTCGACCTGCCCCAGGCGATCACGCGAAAGTACTTCGAGAACGGCGGGCCGCAGGGCCACAAATAGCCGCCAGAGGGGACCCGCCGGTCACGCGATCCCTGCCTGCGGCGCTCGCTCGCTTCAGCGAGGCGTGAGAGCATTTCGGCGGCGCGCCCTCGCTTCAGCGAGGCGCGAAATCGGGGGCTTCAGCGAGGCGCGGGCCCGGCCTGATCGGCCCGCAACTGGGCCTCCGCCTCTCGCCAGTCCCGGCGAGCGCTGTCCGGTGGGCAGCCCTTGGCCAGCCAGATGCTGTACGCCCGCGAGGCGATTTCGTCGTGTGACATCGTCACGTTGACTTGCGGCGAATTCGCGGACGCCCCGGTTGACCGGCCGGCGCGCGGTTTCGAAGCCGGCTTCGATGTCGTGGACTTCTTCGTCGCCGCCTTCTTGCTCGACGCCTTGCTCGTCGCCTTCTTCTTCGCGGCCTTCTTCGTGGCGGACTTCTTCTTGCCGGCAGGAGCCTGCTTGCCGGTCTTGCTCGAACGCTTAGCCATGGGAGCTTCCTTTCTCATCGACGCGGTTCGGATCGATCCTCTAGGCCCGTGTCGCGGCACTCCGTGCGGCACCGGGCCACTGCACCATCCTAAGTCAGCCGACCGCCCCGCCGTCAAGAGCCGAGGGGTGAGAACGCAATGAATTTTGCGAGAAACTCACAACGCCCGGACTGACCCGTCGGTCGGGTGCAAACACACTGCCAGAACCGCCGGAGCACCGGTCTGAGGCCGGAAAGTGATCCATTACCCCGTTGCCGACCCCGGAAAAGCGATTTGTCGGCTCACCGCCGCCGGTTCGTCTCGGCCCGGCGAAGCTCCACGATGAAGTAGAACGCCCCGAAAATCAGCAGCAGCGCGATCGGCCAGCACAGGAGCATGACCATCGCCATCCCACGGGCGCCCTGCTTGGTCGAGCCGAAAATCTCCACGCCCCCGAGCACCAGCAGCGCCCACAGCCCCGGAATCATCAACAGCACCCCCACCGTGATCAACATGGGCACGGCGACCTTCTTCAGGTCGTTGGTCGCGCTGGTCGACGCCCGGCCGGCCCGTGCGCGGCTCGACCGCCGCGTCGCCGCGCTGCGGGCGGCCAACGCCTCGGCGTTGTCCGTGTGTACCGACGCCGAAGACTCCACCTCCGCGACCGCAGCCCCCGCTTCCACCACCGCGTCCTCGTCCACAACCACCGCTTCGTCGGCATCCCCGCCGTCGTCGTCCTCCTCCACCACCGCCTCCGCCTCGACTTCGACGATCTGCTCGTCCGTCTCGGCCGGCGCGTCGTCGATGGTGGCGTCCTGCTCCTCCGGGTCTTCGCCGATGACGAAATCGTCGTCCCGGCCGGCCTCGGTCGGCTCAGGGGCGTCGTCCCCGAGGCGGTTCAAGGCGTCGGCGAGATGGTCGTGCTCTTGCTCGTTGCGTTCATTCATGCGTTGATCACTCCCGCGAGGATTGTATCCGCCTCGACGACCGAACCGAAGGACGCTCAGTGCAGTTGCAGGGCCTTCATGTCCTCTCGGGTGAATTCGAGGGCGGCTTCACCCGCGCGGGCCATCTGCGGATCGTCGCTCGCCGCCGCCGCCTGCTCCATCAGGCCGCGCATCACCCGCAGGTTGCCCCGCGAGTTGGTCGTCCACTTCGCCAGGCCCATCTCCAGGATCGCCTCGAGGCGGAACGTCTTGTCCTCGTCGTTCCTCGCGATGTGGATCAGGTCGCCGATGGGCGGCTTCACGGACGAGACCACCCGCCGCTTGCCCTCCCAGCGGTTCAGGATCCTCGTCAGCGCCCGGTCCCACGATCGAAAGTCGGGCAGGTCCTCGCGGTCGGGCGGGGGCAGTTCTCCGGACATGTGGCTCATCTCGTAGCCCGCCATGGCCATGATCTCCACGCCGTCCCACCGCGGCAGCATCCGAAGGTTGTGCTTGAACATGCGGTGCCCGAAGGCCCACACCGCCTTGCCGGACATCAGACCGCTCCGCGGGCTCTTGCGCTTCGCCTCGGCGATCACGATCTCGGCGATCTTGATCGGGGCGGCCTCGTAACTGGGCACCGCCACCGGCTCCATCGCGATAAACTCGTCCAGGAACCCCGCCGTGCACGAATCCCGCCGCATGCCTTCGAGCAGCCGTTCGTTGAGCTCGTCGATCACGTAGGGGTTCGGGTTCTCGCCCTTGAGCTCGCTCTTCTTTCGCTCGTAGAGCTCGATGACCTTGCGATAGCTGGCCGCGGCGTCGCCGGCCTCGATGGGCTGATAAGGCAGCTTCCGGTCGGCCGGCAGCTCCTGGAGCTTCAGCAACTCGGGCCGGGAATACTCGCCGGGCGGATCGGGGGTGCCGCGATAGACCATCCAGGCGAGCAGGCCGATGACGATCACGAGCACAACGGATAGGGCGATGCCGATCTTCATGGTGTTTTCCCTGTCAGAACCGCCGACATCCCGGTCCGGCCGATTCGTGGCGGAGAGTTTACCCGATCCCCCCGGATCGGTCACGGGCCCCGATAACCCAATCCGGAAAATCGAGACAAGTAATTCAGACATCAGGACGATATAAAGAACAAGTGAATAGCGCTTCCAGCGCTGCGCAATGTTCATCATTCCGAGCAGTGAAAGGTAGACCCATGGTCACGACCCAACCGGACGGCACGATTGAATTCGCCTACTTCCGCCCCAGCGCCCAGGTCGTCGCCCTTGCCGGGGACTTCAACGACTGGCACGAAAGCAAACTCCAGATGACCAGCGACGGCAACGGCTGGTGGCGGATGAAGCTGATGCTGCCGCCCGGCGAGTACCGCTTCAAGTACGTGGTGGACGAGAAGCACTGGGAAGCCGACTTCGCGGCCTACGGCGTGGAGAACGACCGCCAGGGCGACTGGAACAGCGTGCTCTGGGTCGCCCCCCTGCCGCAGACCGAACGGCTGCGACTGGTGGCGTAGTTCCCCGCACCCCGAAAGGATTACCCGAAGGCGGACGGGCTGCATCGCAGCACGTCCGCCTTTGTCTGCGCCGCCACACCCCCGCCGCCGATCCCGCCCACACCAGACGCGCTGCGTAGAACACTTACACACGCATCACCCGTCACAATCATTACGGCGTGAAGCGATCATTATCGAAACAGCCAGAAAACCCAGCGGCAGGACACCGGACAAGTCGCCGGCGACTCGGGCTATGGCTGCCCGTCGCCACCGCGGAGGCGATGACCGAAATGCTCGACGCCATCCTCGAGGCCGAAGCTTCGGGCGCGTCAGACGAGGGCCTGGTCGAGCTCTACAAGCTGCAGCAAGGGGTTAACACTATGACGCCCCTTTTCGATGGACCTGTTTTCTCAGCAGTCGGCCCCCTTGTCTGCCTTCGATGAGATGGGCGACGGCGGTTGACATCCGTCGGCCGGCGTCGCTTGTCGACCGACCCCAGGGATGGCACGCCGCTTCGGGCTCGAACCGACTCAGACGCCGGTGCGGGTGATCATGCGGAAGTCCTGCCGCATGATCACCCGCACCGGCGTCTGAGTCGGTTCGAGCCCGAAGCGGC
>CAYFQS010000104.1:0-10414 GCA_964345245.1 uncultured Planctomycetaceae bacterium
TGCCGGAGATCGACCGGGCGGTGCGTGAGCAGCTCGACCGCGTGGCGCACACCACGATGCTCGGCCTGAGCAACGTGCCGGCGATCGAACTCGCGGCCCGTCTCGCCGCCACGACGCCGGGGGCGCTCAACAAGGTCTTCTACTCCGACGCCGGAGCCACCGCCACGGAGCTGGCGTTCAAGATGGCTGTCGGCTACTGGTATCACCGCGGCGAGCCGCAGCGCGACACGTTCATCGCGGTGGAGGGCGCCTACCACGGCGACACGACGGGCGCGATGTCGGTCGGCTACAGCGAGACGTTTCACAAGCCCTTCGAGAAGCTCGTGTTTCACACCGAGTTCGTCACGGCGCCCGATCCGTATCACAGCGAGATCGGTCAGAGCTGCTGCCAGCGGGTGCCGGGCGCGGTGAAGTGCAACGCCGCGGAGCAGGCCGGTCGGCGACGCTGGGCCCTGGAGTGCGCCAACGTCACGAGCGTGGTACGGTCGGTGGCGCTGGCCGAGCTGGACCAGCAACTCGGTCGCCTCGGCGACCGCGCGGCCGGCGTGGTGGTCGAGCCGCTCGTGCAGGGCGCGGCGGGGATCGTCGTCCATCCCGAGGGTTACCTGCGGGGCGTGGAGAAGGTCTGCCGCGAGCACGGCGTGCTGCTCATCGCCGACGAGGTCGCCACCGGGTTCGGCCGCACCGGCGCGATGTTCGCCTGCGAGCACGAAGGTGTCGAGCCCGACCTGATGTGCCTCGGCAAAGGGCTCAGCGGCGGGTACCTGCCCCTTGCCGCGACACTGTGCACCGACGAGATCGCCGAGGCGTTCGAGGGTGACCTCCAAGAGCACCGCACGCTCTACCACGGCCACACCTACACGGGTAATCCGCTGGCGTGCGCCGCGGCGCTGGCCTCGCTCGAACTGTTCGAATCGTCCGACCGGATCGGAGAAGTGAACCGCAAGGCCGAGCGTCTGGCACACGGGCTGATGCCGCTGGTCGACGCCGAGCGGTTTCCGCACGTCGGGGACGTGCGCCAGCGCGGGTTGATGGTCGGCATCGAACTCCTCCCGCCGGGCGAGCAGGGGGCGACGGGGTTCGATCCGTCGCGGCGGCTGGGCCACGAGGTCTGCGACGCCTGCCGGCCGAAGGGCGTGATCGTTCGCCCGCTGGGCAACGTGGTGATCCTCATGCCGCCGCTGGCGATTCCCGACCAGTCCCTCGATCGTCTCGCCTCCGTGGTGGTGGAAACGATCGAAGAGCACCGGCCTTGACCGTCATCGATCGGGAAGCGCGAGCACGAAGGTCACGAAGGCGTAAAGACCACGAAGGTTTCTCTTCGTGAACTTCGTGAGGTCGTGTCCTTCATGCTTGGGTTCACCCCGCTTGCGGTGTGCTCACCAGACCCGGTCGCCGACGAACGCGAATATCCTGCCTACCATTTTCCCGAGTGTCAGTGCGGTTCACGCAGGAAGACAACGATGAATGCCACGAACTTTGATACGGGAACCACCGAGGGCTACGACCGCGGATTGTACGTGCATGAAGCCACGGCCGAGCCGCTGTTCGGGTTGGACGCCGTCGACGACGCGCAGGTCGCCCGCTATGGCGAGCAGGGGTATCTCGCGGTCGAGCAGGCGATTCCCGAGGTCATGATCGACGAGGCCAAGGCGGCCCTGGCGGACCTCGTGGCCGGTCGGAACGAGCAGTTCAACGGCCTGCTGTATGAGGCGTCGGCGAAAGGCCGCGAACTCGCCGAGATGAGCGAGGCGGAGCGGGCCGATCTCATCCGCAAGGTCGCCGGCTTCGTGAACCATGACGATCGGCTCAAGGCGCTGGCCGAGCACCAGCCGTTGATCGACGTGGTGGAGCGGCTGATGGGCGAGCCGTCAAAGCTCACGCAGGACATGGCCCTGCTCAAGCCGCCGCGGATCGGCCGGGAGAAGCCCTGGCACCAGGATCACGCGTACTTCAACATCCCGGTCGATGCCCGCGTGGTGGGCGTTTGGATCGCCCTCGACGAAGCCACGGTCGAGAACGGTTGCATGTTCCTCCTGCCGGGCGAGCATCGCGAGCCCATCGTGCACTTCAAACGGCGCGACTGGCAGATCTGCGACACCGAGATGCGGGGCCGCAAGGCCACCGCGGTGCCGCTGAAGCCCGGCGGGCTGCTCCTGTTCGACAGTCTCTTGCCCCACGGCACGCCGTCTAATGACTCGACGAAGCGCCGGTGGGCACTGCAGTACCACTACGCCCCGGCCACCGCTCCGGAGATCGAAGTCGCCCAGCGCCTCGCCGTCTTCGGCGATGAGGGCAAGGACGTGACCTGCTGACCGCGACGCGATCATCCCCGGCCGGGGACGCGTTGATCCGGACCTCCGCGTTCGCTTCAGTCCGGCTTGTCGCCCCAGGCGTGTTTTCGGAGCGGGAGGACCGTATACTTCGGGCGGTCTGAACTCGCTGTTTCGAGACGCAAAGGAGTAACCGCAATGTCAGAGCATATCTACAAGAAGATCGAGTTGACCGGCTCCTCCACGGTGTCGATGGAGGATGCGATCCAGAAGGCGGTGGCGAAGGCGGCGCAGTCACTGCACAACCTGCGATGGTTCGAGGTTGTCGAGACCCGCGGTCACATCGAAGACAAGAAGATCGCCCACTGGCAGGTGACGATCAAGGTCGGGTTCACGCTCGACGAGGATTGACGCGCCAATCGGCGCGATCGCCATCCGCGTGAACCGCGGGGGGCGTTGCGGAGCCGGAGCCCGACTCCCGCCCAAACGCCGCTTCGCGGCGCGGCCCATGGCCTGCCTTGTCGCGCCGTGCGCCGGAAGCGCGGCGATCGGGGTTTTTGGTTTCGGATTTCGAGTCTCTCTGCCGGCTGCCTATCATGCGTGGAATCTGATTTCTACTGGAGAGCATCATGGCCGACGCATTGGGAACCGAGCAGATCAACCAGGCCCTCAACGACCTGTCCGGTTGGTCGTACGAAAACAACAAACTCACGCGAAGCTTCGAGTTCGGGGACTTTCGCGAGGCGGTCAGCTTCATGGTCCGCATCGCCTTCGAGGCCGAGCAGCGGCAGCACCATCCGGAGTTGCACAACGTCTACAAGAACGTGACCGTGTCGCTGTCCACGCACGACGCGGGCGACGTGGTCACGGAGAAGGACGTCGAACTCGCGAAGGCGATCCAGGACGTCGACTGGACGGGGCGGTGAGCGTCCGGTGCGGATGCCGCGCCGACCGGGTCCACCTCGGTGTCGGCTGGTCGTTTTTTCGACTGACCGCGGGGCGGCTGGTCGATATCATCGGGGAGTGGAAACGGTTAGGGAGCCGGGCGGATGCGCCCTGAACGCCTGGACAGATTGACGGCGGAGGGCCATCGCAGCGGCGCGACGGCGAGGGGCTTTACCCTCATCGAACTGCTCGTGGTGGTGGCGATCATCGCGCTGTTGATCAGTATTCTCACCCCGGCCCTGGCCGCGGCGAAGCAGCAGGGCTACGCGGTGTTCTGCCAGGCGAATCTCCGGCAGATGCAGACCGCGTGGGAAGCGCAGATGCAGGCCGGCGACGGCCTGATCCCGTACACCCGCCACACGCAGTACCATCCCAACTGGGCCGACGTGCTCAACGAGGCGATCCCGAACACTCGGTCGATCTACGGCACGAACGAGGTGTCCTTCAACGCCTGCCCGAGCGTCCAGACCTCCTACTACCCGATGTTCTACGCTCCGGTCCCCATGTGGGGCTACGCGGTGAATCGACTGTGGTCGTGGGACGGCGTGAGGGAAGAGCCGAACGAAGGCAAACGGTGGGCCGGGGTCGCCACGCCGCATCGCTATCCGTGGTTCGTCGATCCGCAGGTGTTCGCCTGGGGCTCGGGGTTCAACGCGGCTCACGTGGTGCCCTACAGCCCGGCCTACAAGCCCGACTGGGGGGTCGGCGCCAATCACGGCGGGGGGACGACGGCGAACGCGAGCTACGCCGACGGACACGTCGCGTCGGTGCCCCTTGGCGTAATCCACAAGCTGGACGACGCAGGGGCCCACCGGGCGTGGTTCGTGAATTGACCTCGCGGTTCGGCGCGATCATCCCCGCCGCCGGCGGGCGAGCGCGGCCACCCCACCCAACGTCAAACCGATTGTCGCCGGTTCCGGGATCGGCATGGGGGTGTAGCGGAGCGTGAACTCGTAACCGGTGACGTTCTGCTCGTCGGGGAACCAGACCGATCTCGGCATGGCATCGTGGTTGGGCACGTCGATCGAGAACCACAGCGACGGACGATTGCCGGACACCAGATTCATATCGGCCAGAAGGATTTCGTTTGCGCCGAGTGATCGGGTTTCGGTCTGCCCCGTGAATCCGATGTCGACGAAATCATCGAAATGGGGCGCGTCGAAGTCCAGCCCGTCCCCCGACGAAGAAGGGGTAAACCCTTCGCCGTGGCCAAACCCCAACTGCATGCGCATGCCCTGCCATTCAACTCCGGTATCGTTCAGGATTCGCGCGTCCACCCAATACTCGGTGACTTCGCTCTCGTCTTCCGCAGGGCTGTAATTGCTGGCCGGGACGATGATGTCAAAGGGCTCGTTGGCGGTAATGTCGAGGTAATACCGCCAAGTATTGGACGACCAGTCGATGTTGTCATCTCCGGCTTCGGCGACATCGAGCAACTCGTCAAAGTAGCTGCCCGGCGAAGAGGCCGGTACGCTGATTCCCTGGGAATCATCGATGGTTCCGGCTGCAGCCATGCTGCAAGCGGCCAGCACTGCGAGGACCGTGGCGCGTCGGATACGACGATGACCCATGTCGATCTCCGTTCATCCCCGGCAATGGACCGCTGACTGTTCATCCCCGGCGGTCATCAGACGATACAACAGTATGCACCCGCAAGCCAACAACGCAAGCCCAGTATCGCCGGTTTAACGCAAGCCAGATATCCGGCATAACACTTGCCGGCTTGCCGAGAACCACCGTTTGAGCTTGGCGCAGCGAGGCGATCGGATATGATCACGGTTCGTACCGGGCGACAAAACACGTTCCGGCAAAGGAGCTCTTCCATGCCCTATCCGACCTATGTCAAGGCGAGTCTGATCGAAATCGACGGCAATTCCTGCGGCACCCTCGAGCATCGGCTGGAGTGGAAGGTCGGCGCGACGCCGCCGGAGTACACCGAGATCGACGGGGGTGGCGATTTCTTTTCCTGTCGCTGCTACCAGGCCACGGAGAACAACGAGACCACGTGGCGACTGGATCTCGTATACCGTGAACTGGCAACCTGTCGGGGCTCGCATGCATTCATCCGCGGCACGGCCGCGGATGATCCCACCGGCGACTACTGCATTGATGACGGTGGGCCGGACTGTTCCAAGGGGAAGGCCGGCGTGGTGGACGACGACTACTGATCCGGTTGATGGACGGTGAGACGGGAGTCCCCGCGGGTTGACCAGCGATGCACGACCTGCGACTCGCACGTGACGATCTCTGTTCGCTCGTTGGCCAGGAGCCGGCCGTAGTGGATTTTGCTGTCGCCCGGCAGTGACTCCGCGAAATACGCTGCCCCGGAGATCGGGTTCCGCAGTTCGAGCACGTTGTCCAGGCGGAACAGTCGCGTTCCGTCGGGGCTGAGCAGTAGTGGACGGCTCGTCTGGCCTTCGGGCGCCCGCCAGGCTCCCTCCCGTTCGCCGGTCGTCAGCCGCCAACAGCAGTACAGCCCCTCGCTGTCTCGGGAGACTGCCCGGTCCGCGCTGCGGGCGGCGACAATCGCGACAATCTCCGCTTCGTGCCCGCTCAGACGTCGGGCCATCCTGCCGTCGGACAAGTGATACGCGATCAAGGTGTGGGGCGACTTCGGGTCGCTCGTCAGCACCATGTCGGTAGCGGGTAGCAACGTGGCGACGAGGGCCGGTCGATGCCACAGGCGCTGCTTCGATGCGGGATCCCAGACTTCGACCTGCTGGTCTGATTGGTTCAGCGCCATGAGCGATCCGCTTTCCGCGAAGCGCGCGTTGTAGTATCGACCTTCGGCGAGTTGAACCAACCGCTTGGACGATGGCGCGTCGGGACGGACGATCCACAGGCCGCCCCCGCCGCAAACGGCGATCTCGCCGTCCGGGTGAAGCGCCAGGGATGCCGCGGCCTGGGACACGCGAGCGACCTTCTCGCCGGGGCCGGGGTTCGTCAATGAAGCGAATGTGACTTCCCCGTTGAAATGACCGATCGCCAAGCGGTCCGTCCTGGGGTCCGCGGCAAGACAGGCGATGCCGGCGTCGCTCTCATGCAGGGGAACTCGTCCATCGACGGGCTCGTCGCCGCGCCAGAAACGCACCCCTCCGCCGATGTCGACCGTCGCGAAGGAACGCCCGTCGGGAGACGCGGCCAACGTGCGAACTTGCGTTGCGTGTCCGAGCAGGCGCTGTGGTGATTTATCGCCGGTGAAGCCCCATCGGTAGATGGCGCCGGATGTCGACGTGACGACAACGCGGCGTTCGGCGACGAAGGCCGCGCGCACGATGCCTTCCTCGATCCGGGTCCCGTAGCGTGAGCTATTTCCCAGGTCCCACGCGATCAACGCCCCGCCTCGTTGGACCGCGGCCAGGGCGGTGGCGTCTTGCGTGATGGTGAGCGATTCAATCCGCGGCCGACCGATCGGCAGCGTCGCCGCGGCGTCCGGCCGCTCGGGATCGGCGACGAGCACGCCCCCACCCGCGGCGGCGGCGACGACGCCCGTGTTCGCCACCGCCACGGCAGTGATGGGCTGATCGAACCGCCGGTCCAGCACCGCGGCGGGGGTCGAGGTGTCGAAGAGCTTCAACCGATCATGTCCGACCACGGCGGCGACCCATCGCCCGTCATCGCTCATCGCCAGGTCGGTCAACGCATCCGTCATGCGGGTCGACCACAACGCCTCCACGTCGCGGATGCGATGCAGCGCGAGTTGCTCGCGGTCGAACGTGAGCAGCCGACGCCCTGCCTCGCCGAAGATCGCCCGCCGCAACGGCCCGTCCACGGCCTGGGCGGCAAGTCGTGTCTGTCCCGTCTCGGGCTGCCAGATGAACAGCCGACCGGACTGCATGACTACGAGCACGCGCTGGTCGGCCGTGACCGCCACGCCGAGCGCGGTGCCGGCCGGGCACTGTGTCGCGGCGACGCTCTGGTCGGCGAGATACTGCAATCGGCGCCACTCCCAGTGCCGATACCGCGGCGGGCAATCGGCGAGAATCTCCCTCGCCCTCGCCACGTCCAGGTCTTCCAGCGCCTGCTGGGCCAGGGCGATGCGGTTGGCGTACAGCGAACGCTCCGCCCGCTCGGCATGCCGGCGGGCCTGGTTACGCTCCTGGGTGACTCGCACGTAGGCGAACACCGCCGTGGCTGACAGGGCCGCGAGGACCAGCATCGCCACCGCGACGCGTGCCCTGTGCCGCCACATGCGTTTGCGCAGGAAGTAGCCGACGGTGAGCGGGCGGGCCCGGATCGTCTCGCCGTTCAGGTAACGCCGCACGTCGTCGGCGAGGTCCCCGGCGTTCGTGTAGCGTTCGGACGGTTTCTTCGCCAGGGCCGTGGCGAGGATCGCGGCGAGTTCTCTGTCCACCGGCCGCCCGATCTTCCGGGGATCACGGAATTCGCGGTCCGCAATCCGCTGGCGCACCTGCAGTTCGGTCCCCGTGGGGTCGTGGGGATAATCGCCGGTGAGCAGCAGGTAGAGGATGACGCCGAGCCCGTAGACGTCGGTGCGGGTGTCGATCGCCGCGGCGTCGCCGAGCGCCTGCTCGGGGGCCATGAACGCCGGCGTCCCCGTGACCGACCCGTCCTGGGAGACGGTCATGGTCTCGCTGCCGGTGAGGATGTCCTTCGCCAGGCCGAAGTCGACGATGTGCGGCCGGCCATCGTCGTCGACGACGATGTTCGACGGCTTGAGATCGCGGTGGATGACGCCCTTCTGGTGGGCGAAGCCGACGGCTTCGCAGGCCTCGGCGAACAGTTCGAGCGTCTCGCGAAGGCCAAGCTCGTTCGCCCCGACGTGGTCATCGAGGTGCCGGCCCTCGATGAGTTGCATCGTGTAGTAGTACTCCCCGGATTCGACGCCGCTTTCCAGCACGCTCGCGATGGCGGGATGGTTGAGGCGGGCCAGGATGTCGATCTCCCGTTCAAACCTCGCACGGGCCCGCTCGGACCCGAAGACGGACGCGCCCATGAACTTGATCGCCACCTCCCGTTGCGGGGATTTCTGCCGACCGCGCCAGACGGCGCCCATGCCCCCGTGGCCGATCAATCCCAGTATTTCATAGCCCTTGATGTCCGGGGGCGCGAGCTGATCCGGCGATTCCGGAGCCGACTCGATACCGGAATCGCCGCTCAGCGGCGGCTCGACGCCGAAGTCCGACATGGGGCTCATGCGATGTGAGCTTTGATCCTCCACGGGCCGACCATCCGTTCACGACGCCGTCGGGGCTGGCGCTGTCCCTGTCGGGATACGGAGCTACGCACTTGCACTGTAGCAGAGATGGTCAGACGAAGCGCGAGTCCGGATCTGATCGGCGTGCTGCCGGCGGCGTGGACCGGCCGTCAGGTGCTCGGGGGCTCGTGACCAACATCTGCCGTGGCGGCGAGGCCTTCGGCGATCAGCTCGCGAAGCGGTGGGCTCAGCCAGTCCTGCGCCAGCGCCCATGCGTAGCCACGGCGGAGTTCATCGCTGGACAGGGAAGAGATGGCCGTGTTCAGTCGGACCCGGGCCGCGGCGATGCAGCCGTAGTAAAGCACAAACGCCACTTGCCGGGACAGCAGGGCGTCGGCGCCGCAGAGATCATGCTTGGCGAAATCCTTGGCCGCGGTGAGGGTGGATGCCGCCGGCTTGGAATCGAGCAGCAAATCCTCGAATGTGCCGAGCTTGGGAACGTCCGCCTCGCCGCCCTCGTTTCGGGGATCGCGAGCGATCCGAACCAGGCCGTCAAGGTCGCAGGACAACGGCGTGCTGAGCTGGTGGCGAAGTACCGAAGCCAACTCATCCTTCCGCCATTCACCGGCGGGCGCGTCCACGTCGAGCAGCTCGGCGAGCTGCTCCGGGCTCAGATGTTCAAGTTCATCACCCATGTTTTCGGTGGATGTGGCAGGCATCCCGTGGGGGCCTATGCGCGCTGCGAGACGATAATGCGCTGCCCCGGGATAAAACTTCGCGAAGCGACCTCAATTCTTCCTCGATTTCGGCATCATCCCGGGCGTAGTCGGCGATCGCGGCGCGGAGGCAACGCTCATACATTCGTTTCCCCGTGGTCAGGGCGTTGGCGGCCCTGGATGGTGATTCGAAGCCGAATTCCGTGACAAGATCGTCGTAAGGAACAGGGGCGACGCCTTCGATCACGGGCCGAACCACCCGCATATCAAACAGCCGCCACAGGTCACCGCGCTGCTTTCGTTCGCACTCGGCCCGCATGTCGCGGAGGGCGCGCTGAACCAACTGTTTTGCCCATGCCAGGTCCATGGCGATCTGCTCGTCGTTGCTGATTGGCTCTCGCATGTGTTCACTGTCGAGCGAGACGGTCCGCCCGGGCGCCGAACCCGTCGACCGCTCCCGACGCCGGCATTCGAACACGTAATTCGACAACGCCTTCATCACGTAGTAGCGAAACCGACCACGCGATCGGTCGGCCTGGTGGAGCAGCCGACCCATCAATACCTTGTCCAGCAGGAACCCGTGCACGAGGTCGTCCGCCTCGCTTGCCCTGGCTTTTCCTGTGCCGACCAGGAAACTCCGCAGCGCCATCCGGTAGTCGCCCAGCAGATCGGCCAGCGCTTCCTCGGCGGTGGGTGATGTTCCGTGGGCGGCCCGGGAAATGAGAGACCATCGGGTTGTGGGGAAGTTGCTCATCGTCACCCTCGCCAGATACGCCGGACGCGCAGGTCCATCATGACGACTCCGAATCCGACTTATCGGTTGACAGTCTGACCGACAAAATAATCGAAACCTTGCGCAGGATCGAATCGTTTGGCCCGTATGCCCAGTGGGGTGACGGGGGCGAGCGGTTGTGAGCGATGGTCAACCCGATGCCTTTCGGGGGCATTTTGTCGGGGTAGTCCCGCGGGGGCGTTCCGGGAGTTGGGTGGATAAGTGTTGTTTCGCCGCCTTCCGTCGGGGTTACTTCGGGCGTTAAAGGCCGCCCGAAGTATCTTTGGTTCACGTGGGGAGCTCCGGGACACCCGATGTCGGGGGCTGCGGGAGCAAGGGCGCAAAGAAAAAGGCGGCGAGCCGCAAAAATGCGAACTCGCCACCTTCCGGGGGCAATGGGTTGCGAACGGGGGATATTATGCATGTCTGAATGAGCGAATCAAGAGGGTTGGCCGAATCCAAGGTAAAAAATCTAACTTTTTTTCGCGGTGCCGTCGCGTAGGCCGGTACCGGCCTGACCTGGGCCGATGAGGGTGGGGCGGAGTCTCCC
>CAYFQS010000105.1:0-10397 GCA_964345245.1 uncultured Planctomycetaceae bacterium
AGTCGCCATGGTTCGAGACCCCGCGGCGGAGCCGACAGGCATCGTCCCGGGCAAGTGCAGCCAACTCCGCACTTTCCTGCTCTCCGCGGTCGCCATCCTGATCGGCAATCCTAAACATTGCCGTGGGCGAGCCCGTATAATCACGCAATTCATGAGTGAGCGGAACGACGACATCGTGATTCGCGGCGCCCGCGTGGCCGATGTGCCCACCATGGCCGACCTGATCAACGACGCGGCGGAGCAGGAAAAGATGCTCCACCGTTCGCTGTCGGAGTTGTACGAGCGGCTGCGCGGGTTCCGCGTGGCCGACCGTAACGGCGAAGTGGTCGGCGTGGTCGGGCTGCGGGTGATGTGGGCGAACCTCGCCGAACTGTACGCCCTGGCCGTGGGCAAGGCGGCTCGGGGCCGCGGCGTCGGTCGCCGGCTGGTCGAGGCCGCCATGGCCGAGGCCGAGCGACTCGGCGTCCGCCGCGTGTTCGCCCTGACCTACGAGCAGACCTTCTTCGAGAAGTGCGGGTTCTCCGTGGTCGACCGCTTCAACCTGCCGGCGAAGGTGTGGAGCGAATGCCAGCGCTGCCCGAAGCGGCTTGCCTGCGACGAGATCGCCATGGCCTGCGTGCTGGAGCACGTGCCCGACCTGTCGCCGAAGATGCCGGAGGAAGAGCCGGAATACCGCGTGCCCGCGCAGCTCAGCATGCCGCGCTTGGCGCGATCGCCGAATGCCTAGCCGGAGCCCGCAACGGACGCGGGCGAGAACGAGAGAGTCACGACCATCGACAACCGCGTTGTCGCGGAGTGATGCTGCGCGCTTGCCGCGGAACCGCCTCACATGAAGCCCTGGCTGGAGCAACTCGTCCACAACGATGCCGTCGATCGGCTGATCGAAGCGGCGCGGTCGCCCGGTCGGCTCTGCGTGCAGGGCGCGTGGGGTTCGAGCACCCACCTGCTCGCCGGAGCGCTGCACAAGCGAGCCGACCGGCCGGTGCTGCTCCTGCTCGGTCACCTCGACGATGCGGCCGAGGCGGTGGAGGATTTGAATCTTTTCGGCGATATCGATGCCGTCGAACTGCCCGCCCTCGAAGTCATGCCGGGCGAGTCGCACGTGAGTCTGGAACTGCTCGGCGAGCGGCTGGGGCTGATCACGCGGCTGCACCATGGCGATCAGCCGGACGTCGTCGT
Organism: uncultured Planctomycetaceae bacterium; assembly: GCA_964345245.1. Taxonomy (GTDB): domain Bacteria; phylum Planctomycetota; class Phycisphaerae; order Phycisphaerales; family Zrk34; genus CAYFQS01. The sequence continues at coordinate 1,180 of CAYFQS010000105.1, forward strand.
GGCGCCGATTCAGTCGCTCATGCAGGCCGCGCCGCAGCGCGAAGCCCTCGGCGGCATGACGCTGGCACTCGAGGTCGGCCGGGAGATCGCCCTCGGCGACCTGACGCAGTGGCTGGTCGATGCCGGCTATCAGCGCGTCGACGCGGTCGATCAGCCCGGCGATTTCGCCATCCGCGGCGGAATCGTCGACGTCCTGCCGCCCGGCAATCTGCCCGCGGTGCGGATCGACTTCTTCGGCGACCAGATCGACACCCTCTCGGAGATCGACCTCGACTCGATGGGGTCCGGCCGGCGACTCGACAGCGCCCGGTTGATCAACGCCTCGGTCGAGGCGGTGCAGTCGGAAGAGCGCACCACGAGCGTCTGGTCGCTGCTCCGCGAGGACACCGCGGTGGTGATCCACGAGGTGCTCGAAGTGGCCGAGCAGGCCCGCGGGTACTATGAGCGGCTCACCGACGACCGGGGCATCTACAACCCCAACGCCGTGCTCAAGACCCTGCACGAGCGGGGCGCGGTGGAGGTGAGCCAGTTCGCCGCCGGTCGCACCGGTGACGACCGCGGCATCGAACTGCCCATCCGGGCGGTGCCGAACTTCGAGCACGATGCGTCGGCCGCGGTGGCGGAACTCGGCTCGCTCGCGACCGGTGCGGAAGCGGCGGGGCGTCTCGTCGTGCTCTGCGCCAAGGAAGCGGAGCGCGATCGTCTCGCCGAGCTCATCGAGCAGAACGCGCCGCACGCCGCCGGAAAGATCGAACTCGAGGTCGGCTACCTGCACCGCGGATTCGTCTGGGCCGACGAGAGCGGCCGGCCCGCGGTTGCGCTGATTCCGCATCACGAGTTGTTTCATCGCTATCACACCCGCCGGCGACTGCGGCGGATCAGCACGCCCACCGCGACCGACGTTTTTCTCGACCTCGAGCCGGGCGACGTGGTCGTGCATCGCGAGCACGGGATCGCCCGCTTCCGCGGCATGCGGACGATGGACAAGGAGAAGACGGCCGGCGGCGAGGAGTATCTGACGCTGGAATTCGACGGGCGGGCGCTGCTGCACGTACCGGTGGCCCAGATCGAGCTGGTGCAGAAGTACATCGGCGGGTTCCAGGGCCGCCCGCCCCTGAGCAAGCTCGGCGGCAAGAAGTGGCAAAAGCAGAAGGAGCAGACGGCGGAGGCGGTGCGGGACATGGCCGCGGAACTGCTGCGGGTGCAGGCGGCCCGCGCCTCGCTGCCCGGCGTGCAGTTCCCCGCCGATGACAACTGGATGAAGCAGTTCGAGGCCGAGTTCCCCTACGAGGAAACCGACGACCAGCTCGCCACCATGGTCGAGATCAAGCGGGACATGACGTCGAGCCAGCCGATGGACCGTTTGATCTGCGGCGACGTGGGCTACGGCAAGACGGAATTGGCGATGCGGGCGGCGTTCAAGGCCGTCGAAGCCGGCAAGCAGGTCGCCCTGCTCTGCCCGACCACCGTGTTGTGCGAACAGCACGAGCGCACCTTCCGCCAGCGCATGGCGGACTATCCGGTCAGCATCGATTCGATCAGCCGGTTCAAGGCCGGCGGGCAGCAGACGGAAACACTCGCCCGACTCCGCGAGGGCAGGATCGACATCATCATCGGCACCCACCGCCTGCTCAGCGAGGACATCGAGTTCAGCGACCTCGGCATGGTCATCGTCGATGAGGAGCAGCGGTTCGGCGTGGAACACAAGAGCCGGCTGATGCGGTTCCGGGTGACGGTGGACGTGTTGACGCTCTCGGCCACGCCGATTCCGCGGACGCTGCACATGTCGATGCTCGGCCTGCGGGACATCAGCTCGCTCGCCACGCCCCCGGCCGATCGGCGGGCGATCGTCACCGAGGTCATCCCCTACGACAAACAGCGCATCCGCACCGCGGTGCTGCGCGAGCTGAACCGTGGCGGGCAGTGCTACTTCGTCCATAACCGCGTGCACAACATCCACCAGATCGCCAACGAGCTGCGCACGCTGGCGCCCGAGGCGAAGTTCGTGGTCGGCCACGGGCAGATGCACCCGCGCGAACTCGAAGCGGTCATGCTCCAGTTTCTCCGCGGCGAGGCCGACGTGCTCGTGAGCACCACGATCATCGAATCGGGGATCGATATTCCGACGGCGAACACCATGTTCATCCACGAATGCGACCGCTTCGGACTCGCCGAAATGCATCAGCTCCGCGGCCGGGTGGGCCGGTACAAACACCGGGCGTACTGCTACATGCTGCTGCCGCGGAACCGGACGGTGACCGAAGTCGCCATGCGCCGGCTGCGGGCGATCGAGGATTTCAGCATGCTCGGGGCGGGGTTCAAGATCGCCATGCGCGACATGGAAATCCGTGGCGTGGGCAACATCCTCGGGCCGGAACAGTCCGGCCACATCGCCGCCGTGGGCTACGACCTGTACTGCCGACTGCTGGAAGACGCGGTGTCGGAGCTGAAGAACGAGCCGGCCCCGCGGCCGCCGCAGGTGCATCTCGAACTCGGCATCAACGGCGCCCTGCCCAAGCCCTACATCGTTTCCGAGAAGCACCGCATGGAGGCGTACCGCCGGCTGGCCCGGGCGGGCGACATCGCGGCCCTGCGCGAGGTCGAGCAGGACCTGGTCGAGGCCTACGGCGAGCTGCCCGAACCGGCGCAGCGGCTGGTCGCCCTGGCCGAGATTCGCACCGCCCTCGGGCAGTACGAAGTCGAGGCGCTGAAAATCCACGAGAGCGACCTGATCTTCACCACGATGAAGCCGGCCAACCTGTACGAACGGCTGGCCGACGCGCCGGGATCGGTGCGGGTGGTGGACACGCCGGACGGCAAGCAGCCGGGCACGGTGTACTACCGTCCACCGGCGAACTACCTCGACCCGCCGAGCACGCTGCTCGCCGTGCTTCGGAAGTTGCTCGTGCGACCGCTGGAGGCGGCGGCCGAGCCGCGGGGCCAGACGCCCGCGGTGGCGACGACGTGACCGCCCGGCATCGGGTGAAGGACGGGGGGCGGGCAGCTTAACTCCACGCGGTGGCGCGGGGCTTCTCGCAACAGGTCGCCGCGCGGCGCGGTTTGGCCGGCACCGTCACCGCCGGCAGCAGTTCCGCCGCGAGGTCGGGCAATTCATTCAGACGATGCACGGTGTGTGGACGGTGGGGCGAGCCGTTGCTCGACGGATTGTTCCGTTTCCACACCGGCTTCAGCCCCGCCCGCTCGGCTCCGACGATGTCGGTGCTGTAAAGATCGCCTACGAACATCGCCCGCGAGGGCTCGACGCTGAGTTGATCCAGCGCCATTTCGAAGATTCGTCGATCCGGCTTGCGGTAGCGCACGTCGGCGCTGTAGACCCGCACCGGGAAGTAGGACAGGAGGCCGACCATTTCCAGATGCCGGTCGAGCACCCAGCCGGGCACGAAGGTGTTGGAGACGATGCCGAGGGCGAAGCCGCGCGACTGGAGTTCGCCCAGTACGTCGCGGGTGTCGGGTTCGACGGTGGCGATCCGTAGCAGCGGTTCGTACCACCGCCACATGAGTTCATCGAAGAACGGCTGCGGCGCGTCGAGCCAGAGCTTCCGGCAGGCCCGGCGGATCAGCCGCATCGCGTCCATCTCCCGCCGGAAGACCATGGTCTTGATGCTGCCCCACATCATCGCGCCCCAGTGATGCAGGTAGTATCGCTGATAGCCGGGCATGCGCTGGTTGCGGCTGGCCCACAGGGCGTAGGTGCGCCGGGCGGTGTGCTCGAACACCCGCCGCCGGTCGATGTCACCGTAGTGAATCAACGTGTCGCCAAGGTCGAACAGAATGGCCCGGTCTTTGTGAGGCATGGGCATCGATCTGCGCTTCGTGCCGGTGCGAGCTGGCGGTCCCCGGCACCCACAGTATGGGACACATCCCGCCCCGAGGCAAGCAGATCAATACTCGAGCACAGCCTGGACCTTTTCCGCGTAGTGGTTCAGCTTGTCCCGGCCGTGCAGAAAGCCCAACTCGATGAGCACGCTGATCCCCACGATCTCCCCGCCGAGCCGGTCGACGAGGTCGCAGGTGGCCTTCATCGTGCCGCCCGTGGCGAGCACGTCGTCGACCACCACCACCCGCTGGCCCGGCTGAATCGCGTCCTGGTGCATCTCCACCGCGTCGCTGCCGTACTCCAGCGCGTACTCGATGCGGTGGGTCTTCCACGGCAACTTGTTGGGCTTGCGCACCGGGGCGAAGCCGACGCTGATCGACTGGGCGATCGCCGTGCCGAAGATGAACCCGCGCGACTCGGTGCCGACCACAATGTCCGCCCGGTTGCCCCGGAAGGGATTGGCCATCTGCTCCACCGCCATCGCCAGCCCGGACGGATCGGCGAGCAGCGGGGTGATGTCCTTGAAAACCACGCCCGGCTTGGGGAAATCGGGAATATCACGGATCAGCGAACGCAGGTCCATCGGCGAGTCTCCTGGCTGAAGGCAAGACCGCATAATGTAGCAATCTCGACGGCGAATGGCCACGGTCGGTCGTGACGGTCGTTTCGCGATGGCGTATACTGAACGGTTTGCCGTTTACCTGAGATTCACCATGACTGACAACGATCGTCAGACCGAGAAAATGAATCTGGAAACCGTCGAGCCGATCGGCATGCGCGTGCTCATCCGCAAGGATGAGGACAAGAAGCAGACTCGCAGCGGCATTCACCTGCCGGACAAGATCGAGATTCCCACGCTGACCGGCCGGGTGGTCTCGATCAGCGCCCAGATCGAACACGACGACGACTACCCGATCAAGCAGTACGACAAGGTGCTGTTCAACCCGAAGGACGCGATCCCCGTGGATTTTGAGGGCGACAATCGGCTGTTCGTGGTGAGCGTGGAAAACGTGGTCGCCGTGTTCCGCAAAAGCGGCAAGGACTGACCCGCCGACCGCCGGATCGCTCGATGTTCGCACTCGTCCCGCCTTCCGCCTGAACAGGCGGCTTACCCGAAACATGAATGACCCGCTTCCCATCCCGCCGATCGATCCCTTCGACGTGACGCTCCGGCCGCCGGGCTCGAAGTCGTTGACGAATCGCGCCCTGGCCATGGCTGCGCTCGCCGACGGCGAGTCGGAGCTGGAGGGCGTGTTGCTCGCCGGGGACACGCGGCTGATGATCGAGGGCCTGCGGCAACTCGGGTTCACGCTGGATGTCGACGAATCGTCGGCCGCCGTGCGTGTGACCGGGCAGGGCGGGCGCATTCCCACGCAGCGGGCGAAGCTGATGCTCGGCAACGCGGGCACCGCCTTCCGTTTCCTCACCGCACTGTGCTGCCTCGGGGTGGGCGACTATCGCCTCGACGGTTCGTCGCGGATGCATGATCGGCCGGTGGGCCCGCTCGTCGACGCCCTGCGCGAGCTCGGGGCGAAGGTCGACTACCTCAAGGCCGACGGTTACCCGCCGCTGCGGCTGCAGCCGACCGGGCTCGAAGGCGGTCCGCTCATTCTTCGCCCGTCGGTGAGCAGCCAGTTCATCTCGGCCCTGCTCATCGCGTCGCCCGGGATGGCGCTCGGGTTGGAGATTGCGATCGACGGGCCCATGCCGAGCCGGCCGTACGTCGAGATGACCGTCGAGGCGATGCGGGCCTTCGGCGCGCCGGTGCGGGTGACCGAAGACTGGCGGGGGATCACCGTGCCCCGCAGCGGGCGTTACACCGCGGCGGATTACCCGATCGAGCCCGACGCCTCCAATGCTTCGTACTTCCTCGCCGCCGCCGCGATCCTCCCCGGCAGCCGCTGCCGCATGGAGGGGCTCGGCCGGAACTCGATTCAGGGCGACGTGAAGTTCGCCGACCTGCTCGAAGAAATGGGCGCCGACGTAACGGTGGAAGACGAGGCGATCACCGTCATCGGCCGCGAGGGACTGCACGGCATCGATGTCGATCTCAACGAAATGCCGGACCTGGCGATGACCTTGGCTGCGGCGGCCCTGTTTGCCGAAGGGCCGACCGCGATCCGCAACATCGGCAATCTGCGGGTGAAGGAGACCGATCGCCTCGCCGCCCTCAGTGTCGAACTCGCCCGCCTCGGAGCGGCGGTCACGGTGGACGGCGACGATCTGCTCATCGCGGGCGGGGCGGCGGGCCGCCTCCGCCCGACCGACGTGATTACCTACGACGATCACCGCATGGCAATGAGCTTCGCCGTGGTCGGTCTGCGACAGAAGGGCGTGCGGCTCCACGATCCGGGATGCGTCGCCAAGACGTTCCCCGACTTCTTCGAGTATCTTGAGCGCCTGCGCCAATCGTCGAGCCCGTGAGCCATGGACAAGTTCTGGCAATTCGCCAAGCAGATGCTCGAGTATCGCCGGCTGATCACCGTGGCTTTCGCCGCCGCGGTGTTCGATGCGATCTGCGCCGGCGGGGGCGTGGCCACGCTGCTCTGGGTCATCGACCTGTTCTTCGACAAGGACGCCACGCTGCCCAGCGTGATCGGCGAGATGCTCAGCCGCCCGGCGGTCCGGAACATCATCGGCGATCAGACCGCGCTGCTCGCCTACGTGCCCGAGGGCAAGTTCGCCGGCTTCGCCGTCGTCGTCGTCGTGGTGTGGGTGCTCGCCTTGCTCGGATCGACCGGCCGGTTTATCCACCAGTACGCGATCATCACCGTGTCCTTGCGCACCGTGATGAAGATTCGCAAGGCGGTGTTTCAGCGGCTCGTGCATGCGCCGCTTCACGTGCTGCACGGCGAAAGCGTGAGCGACAAGCTCAGCCGCGTGGTCCGCGACGGGGCCGCCCTGGCCGGCGGGTTCAACACGCTGCTCGGCCGCAGCGTCCGCGACGTGCTGCAGGGCATGGCGTTCCTCGTGGTGGCGATCTTCGTCGACTGGCAACTCACGCTGATCTTCCTGACCGTGATCCCCCTGGTGGCGGTGGCCCTGCGCAAGTTCGGCAAGCGGATTCGCCGGGCGAGCCAGCGGGCGATGTTCCAGTACGGCATGATGCTCGGGGCGATCAGCGAATCGCTGCACGCCCTGCGGGTGGTCAAGACCAACCAGGCCGAGGGCTACGAGCGGCGCCGCTTCAACAAGATCAACCGCGAGGTGCTTTCCCAGGAGATGCGGGCGCGCACGGCCAAGGCGCTGTCGTCGCCGGTGGTGGAATTGCTGGCGATCACCGCGGGGATCGTGGTGTCCCTGGTCGCGGCGTATCTCGCCTTCGAGGTCGGCCACGATCCGCAGGATTTCTTCAAGGTTCTCGTGCCGCTCATGATGGCCGGGGCGGCGTTCCGGCCGATCTCCCAGCTCAACAACGTGCTCCAGGAAGCCGCCGCCGCCGCCGAGCGGATCGAGGAAATGCTTCATCTTGAGATCGAGCCGACGCGGCACGACTCGGGTGACAGCCCGACCCGCCGGCGCCTGCCCCGGCACCGCGAGCGGGTCGACTTCGAGAACGTCACGTTCACCTATCCCGGCAACGAGGTGCCCGCGCTCAAGAACGTCAACCTCACCGTGCCCCAGGGCAAGGTCTGCGCCATCGTCGGGCCCAACGGATCGGGCAAGACCACGCTCGTCGGCCTGCTGCCGCGGCTGTTCCGACCGGTCGACGGACGCGTGCTTATCGACGGCCACGACATCGCCGACGTGTCGCTGCGCTCCCTGCGCGACCAGATTTCGGTTGTCACGCAGGAGACGGTGCTCTTCGAGGGCACGGTCCGGGAGAACCTGATCTACGGTCGCCGGCATGCGAGGGAGGACCAGATCGTCGCCGCGTCGAAGCAGGCCCACGCCCATGAGTTCGTCGTGAATCTCCCCAGGGGCTACGACACCGACATCGGCGAGGGCGGCGACCGCCTCAGCGGCGGCCAGCGCCAGCGCCTGAGCATCGCCCGGGCGATCCTCCGCGATCCCGCGATCCTGATCCTCGACGAAGCGACCAGCCAGATCGACGCCGACTCGGAGGCGAAGATCGCCGACGCCCTGTCCGAGTTCATGATCGGCCGCACCACCTTCGTCATCGCTCACCGCCTGAGCACGGTGATCAATGCCGACATGATCGTGGTGATGTCCGATGGCCGGGTGGACGCGATCGGCAGGCACCAGCAGTTGCTGCAGACCAGCGACGTCTACCGCACCATGTGCCGCACCCAACTCCAGCCCGCCGAGGCGTGAGCGGTTTAGCCGTGCCTGAAAACCGTCGTCCATTCGATGGATGAAGGGTGAGCCGGCATTCGGGCCGGGGCGTGGATTGCGAAACAGCGATGGCGTTTGGCGCCGCGTTTCACCCGTCCGCGGCCATGACCGACGCCTTACTGCGCGTCGTCTGCAACTCGACGCCGCTGGGGCGGCCTTCGAGCTGCGACCGCGAGATGTCGATCACCTCGCGGGCTTCGTCCGGGGTATAGCAGCCGATGCAGACCATGTCGATGGGGCGGATGGTGGCCCAGGAGAAGGCCAGGCCCACGAGCGGCGGCACGCGGCCGGCGGCGAGCGGCTTGATCGCGATCACCGGCTTCTGACGCTGCCAGATGCTGCGATGCACCCAGTCGATCTCGATCTGCATCAGGAAGCCCGCGGCGTTGTAAATCTGAATGTAACCGGCCACGTCGAGATCGGTTTCGTCGGCATAGATCGGCGACTCGGGCATGTGCGTCGACAGGCCGGGGATCATGCCCGCCTCGCGAATCTTCCGGCAGAGTTCGTCCATGCCGTCGATGCGGCGGGTCTGCTTGTTGACCATCGCATCGGTCGTGCACTGGTGGGGCCAGCAGAACGCGCAGCCGACCTCCGCGTAGGCCTCGAGGGTCCGGGCGTTCGCTGCGTTTGCTTCGGGGGTGCCGGCCAGATCGAAGTGCGGCGTGCCGATATGGTTCATACCCAGCCCGACGCGATCTTCCGCGTCCTTTACCGCATCCTGCAGCTTCGGCTCGGGACGCGTGCCGAGCATGCCGTTAATCCCCGCCCTGAGGAACACCTCGAGGATGTCGGCGATCTGTTTCGGGCCCTGCGTGCGTTTGATCATGTCGTCCCGGGCCCTGGTGGTGTGCGAGAAGCCCAGGAACCAGTTGGTGCCGATCAGGAGCCGGGGCAGCGAGATTCCGCCCATTTCAGTGCGTGGAAAGTCGGACATGAGGCGGCCTTTCGTTGATATTCCTATCCCTCGTTCAGTATACATCGGACACGGCGACAAGGTTCGTTGAAATCGGCGCAAGACAGCCGGGGCGGCAGCGTCGAGACACATCCACACACGCCGGGTCTGAGCGCCGTCGAAGCGGCG
>CAYFQS010000106.1:0-10327 GCA_964345245.1 uncultured Planctomycetaceae bacterium
CGAACCAGTCGCCAACGACCTCTCGCCCCCATGAAAACACTATGCGCGCAAGGGGCCGGGGGCCGGGTTTCCCATGAACGGTCGCGGGTCAGCCCCGCATACCGGCGACCGCGTCGTCGACGAGGGCGGCGAGGTCACAGCGCGTGATGTCCTGGACAATGGCGTTCAGCGTGAGCTGGGCGGTGGTGATCGGCATGGCGATCCGCAGATCCACGTCCGGCTCGCGCTGCGTCCCCGTGGACCGGACCAGCAACATCCCTTCGCCGTCCGTGGTCACGGCACACTTGACGTGACCGACCACGGCCCCGTCGTGGGATTCGATCTTCCGCACCAACTCGTTGAGATCGCCGGCGATGTCCTCGGCGAGCAGGTTCGGCGGCATCGGCGACGGGAAGGTAAGCTCGACCTGCCGCGCCTCGGCGATGGGGTCGTGCTCATGATCGTGGTCGTGATCGTGGCCGTGGTCGTGGTCGTGGTCGTGGTCCGTTCCCAGAACCTCTGTCACCGGCGCCGACGTGGTCATCTGCTCCGGGAACAGGGTGCGGGCGAGCGGCTCGACCTGCTCCACGGCGTTCGCGCTGATCGCCATCACCTCCACGTCTTCGCGGTGTTGCCTGAACTCATCGGTCATCTCGGCGACGGTCTGGCCGGTGATGAGGTCGGCCTTGTTGATGACGATCACGTCGGCGGCCTCGACGCCGTTCTCGACGTGGCGGTACAGCGCCCTCTTGAGAGTCGCGAAGCGTTCGGCGTCGTAGAGCACGAGCACGCGGATCGCTTCGATGGCGCCTTCGTAACCGGCGAGCACCTGCCGCAGACTGCCCGGACCGGCGACGCCGGACGGCTCGACGAACACGACATCCGGATTCATCGCCTCTTCGAGTTTCTTGAGCGTGGTCAGCAGGTTGAGCCCGAGAGAGCAGCAGACGCATCCGCCGAAGATTTCGCGAAGCTCGAGGTCCTCGCCGGCGAGGTACTGATTATCGACCCCGACTTCGCCGACTTCGTTCTCGATGATCGCGACGCGTGTCTGCCCGTCGGCGGTGAGCTTCCGAGCCAGGGACAGCAGCAGCGTTGTCTTGCCTGAGCCGAGAAATCCCGCGATGACACAAATCCGCATGGTCGTTTCCTTCCGTGAGGGCCGGGACAGGATAGAACGTTTGGGGGGATGTCGCCAAGCCGGCGCGGGCCCATCGCATCATGGGGAATCGCAAGGCGGGTGGAGGATACCACGGTCGCACTGGAAGCGTGGGAAAGAGCCGGCCGTGCCGCGGCGTGCTCAAGGGCGTCGAGCCGCGAGCTCGGGATATTTCCCACCGTATTGTGGCGGTTCTCCGCCGATCATCCTCCGCCCGAACCGCGTAAGATCAGTCTGAGTGACTCGAAACCAGAGGTGCATGATGGTGACCCAACCCGATCCGCAAAGCGTCGCCCTGAAGGAACTGCTCTACGGCATGACCAAAGAGGGTGAACTCTACGATAAACTCGACGACGACCGGCTGCTCTGTTACGCCTGCGGACACGAGTGCAGGATTCCCGAGGGCCGACCGGGCGTGTGCCGCATCCGGTTCAACGAGGGGGGCGTACTCAAGGTGCCGACGGGCTACGTGGGCGGCCTGGCGGTCGACCCGATCGAGAAGAAGCCGTTCTTTCACGCCTTCCCCGGCCGCAACGCCCTGAGCATCGGGATGCTTGGCTGCGACCTGCACTGTTCGTACTGTCAGAACTGGGTGACCAGCCAGGCCCTGCGGGACCCGGAGGCGGTGTCGAGCGTGCGACAGGTCAGCGCGGACCAGGTGGCCGACCTCGCGGTGCAGCACAACGCCCCGGTGGTGGCCAGCACGTACAACGAGCCGCTGATCACCAGCGAATGGGCGGTGGACATCCTCAAGCACGCCAGCCCGAAGGGCCTGGTGGGCGCGTACATCTCCAACGGCAACGCGACCGAGCGGGTGCTGGACTACATTCGGCCTTACGTGCAGCTCTACAAGGTGGATCTCAAGACGTTCGACGACCGTCACTATCGCGATCTCGGCGGACAGCTCCCCCACGTGAAGCGGACGATCCGGCAGCTTCACGAGAAGGGCTTCTGGCTGGAGGTCGTGACGCTGATCGTGCCGGAGTTCAACGACAGCGAGGAAGAGCTGAAGCAGATGGCCGGGTTCCTGGCCGACATCTCCCCCGACATCCCGTGGCACGTGACGGCGTTCCACAGCGACTACAAGATGAACGGCACGGCGAGCACGACCCCGGAACAGCTCATGACCGCGGCCGAGATCGGCAAGGACGCGGGGCTGCGGTTCGTCTACGCCGGCAATCGCCCCGGCATGACCGCCGACTGGGAGAGCACCTACTGCCCCGACTGCGGGAAGCTGCTGATCAGGCGGCAGGGATTCATGGCCCAGGAGCACCACCTGTCCGGCGGCTGTTGCCCGGATTGCGGCCGGTCGATCCCCGGCTTCTGGGACCGCGACACGGTGATTGCCCAGGAGAACATGGGCGAGCCGATGTGGCTGGCGGAGAAGCGGTGAGGGCGGGCGGCGAGACCAGCGCCAAGCCGAACCGGAGCTTCAGCGCAGGATGCTGCTGCCCGATGCCGCGAGGATCGAATCCGGACCTGCGCTGACGCTTCAGTCCGGCTTGAGGGATAGCCCGGCGAATCCGGGGATTCACGCCTTTGCATTGAACGGGCCGAAAGATTACACTATCGGGTTCGGATGGTAATGCGCGGACGCAGGTGCTATTTACCGATAACCACGCGCTGGATCTTTCGACCGGAATGGGGCCGGTCGGGAGCTTGGCTTTCCGTCTGAACCCGCCGCGTCGGCGGGTCGGAAGCCGCACACCACCCCAGGGAACCTTTCACACGTGGTCGACTATAACCTGATAAACGAACTGAGCGTCGAGGAGGACCAGGCAGATTCGCTGGTCGCCGAGGCGTTGGACCAGATGCCGCAGGCGGAGAACTTGGAGAGCTTATTCGGCGAGCAGGCGGCGGACTTCAAGCCCGGCACCATTCTCGAAGGGCGCGTGATCGGTTTCGCCGGCGACAGCGTCGTGATCGACGTGGGCTTCAAAAGCGAAGGCCTGATCGACAAGTACGAATTCGACGACATCGCCGAGGTCGAGCCGGGCCAGAAGCTCGAAGTGCTTCTCGAAGGCCTGGAAGTGGAAGACGGGACGATCAGTCTCTCGAAGCGGAAGGCCGACCGGATTCGCGGCTGGCAGCGGATCATCAGCGAGAACGCCGAAGGCGACACCGTCGAAGGTAAGGCGATGCGAAAGATCAAGGGCGGGCTGCTCGTGGACATCGGCGTGCCGGTGTTCCTGCCCGCCTCTCAGGTCGACATCCGCCGGCCACACGATATCGGCGAGTACATCGGTAAGCCCGTCCGGGCGAAAATCCTCAAGATCGACGAAGATCGACGCAACATCGTCATCTCCCGCCGAAAACTCATCGAAGAAGAACGCGCCGAACAGCGCGACAAGCTGATGAGCACGCTTGAGGAAGGCCAGATCGTCACCGGCGTGGTGAAGAACATCGCCGACTTCGGCGCCTTCGTCGACCTCGGCGGGATCGACGGGCTGCTGCATATCACCGATATGTCCTGGGGCCGGATCAACCATCCCTCAGAACTGGTCAAGATCAACGAGAAGATCGACGTCAAAGTGCTCAACATCGACCGGGGGAAGGAAAAGATCGCCCTCGGGCTCAAGCAGAAAGAGCCGAGCCCCTGGGAAGGCATCGAGCAGAAGTACCCCGTCGGCTCGCGGATCACCGGCACGGTGGTCAACATCGTCAGCTACGGCGCTTTTGTGAAGCTCGAAGAGGGCATCGAAGGCCTCGTCCACATCTCCGAGATGTCGTGGACCAAACGGATCAACCATCCCTCCGAGCTGATCAGCATCGGCGAAGAAGTGGACGTCGTCGTGCTCGACATCAACAAGGACAAGCAGGAAATCTCGCTCGGCATGAAACAGACCGAGGTCAACCCGTGGGACCTTGTGGCCGAGAAGTACCCGCCGGGCACCGTGGTCGCGGGCAAGGTCCGCAACCTCACCAACTACGGCGCGTTCATTGAGATCGAGCCGGGCATCGACGGCATGCTGCACGTCAGCGACCTGTCGTGGACGAAGAAGGTCGCCCACCCCAACGAGATACTCAAGAAGGGCCAGGAACTGCAGTGCATCGTGCTCGAGGTCGACCAGGACAAGCAACGCGTCTCGCTCGGGCTCAAGCAGCTCACCGAAGACCCCTGGTACGAAGCGATCCCCGGCGCCTACCAGCCGGGCATGGTCGTGCACGGCAAGGTGACGAAGATCACGAACTTCGGCGTCTTCGTGGAACTCGAAGAGGACCTCGAAGGCCTGCTGCACATCAGTGAACTCGCCGACCACAAGGTCGACAACCCACAGGACGTGGTCAAGCAGGGCCAGGAACTGGAGGTCAAAATCCTCCGCGTGGACGTGGAAGAGCGGAAGATCGGCCTGTCGCTGAAGCGGGCCCAGGCCGGCGACACGCCAGAGATTTCCGAGTACACCTCCAAGCCCACCGTCGGCGCCCCGGCCCGCGGCGGCCTCGGCGATGCCGGCGGGCTCGGGACCGACAAGATCTCTTTCGGCCCCGGCGGCGTGCACCCCCCCGAAGAGGAAGAGCAGACGGAAGACGAACAGACGGAAGCCGAACAGACGGAAGCCGAACAGGCGGAAGCCGGGCAGGCCGAGGAAACCGAATCGCCGGAGCAAGCCGAACGCTCCGAGGACGACGAAAGCTGACCCCCCTGCCGCGATCGCTCCGCGACGCGGGAACACCGTGAACCATCGAAGGGCGTTCGCCGATTCGGCGAACGCCCTTTTCTTATGCGCCGGTTGCCTAAAGACCTGGGTGCAGCTCGTCCGATAACAGTACCAGGCCCCGGTCGCCGATCCTCATTGCATGGCCGGCGGGGGAAGTGCCGATAACAGCAATCGCTTATACGAATTCTTCCGAGGCCGGACCATGAAACTGTTTCTTCCAGGTCTGTTGACGACCGCGATGCTCGTGACGGGTGGGTGCACGAACAGCTACCAGGGGTCCATGGCCTCCTGGCCGACCAACCCGAAGCATGAATCCGCGGAGAGCGCGGCGGAAGCCCCCGCCGCGTCGAGTGAGGAGTTGGAGACGATCGACGCAGAAGACGCGGCCTATCTCGCGGCCCTGTCCGGCCGGGCCGACGCGGCCGCCATGGGCCAGGCCCCGTCCGCCGCGTTCGTCAGCCCCGTGAGTCTCTACGGCGAACTGCCGGGCGCGGCCCGGCAGCCCCGCGGCGCCGGTCCGGACAACCTGCAGCAGCTTTCCTTCGCTCGCGATGCCGCCGACTACGACGTGACCGTCGACGCCACCGGCGAGTTTGTGGTCTTCGCCTCCACCCGCCATCGCCCCAAAGCCGACATCTACATGAAGCAGGTCGAGGGCATGACGGTCCGCCAGCTCACCGATGACCCGGCGGCCGACGTGATGCCCGCGATCAGTCCGGACGGCAAGCACGTCGCTTTCGCTTCCGATCGCGGCGGGTCGTGGGACATCTACGTTCAGCCGCTCGATGGCGGCAAGGCGATGCAGGTCACCCACTCGCCCGAACACGAACTACACCCCAATTGGGCTCCCGATTCAAAGACGCTCGCGTTCTGCCAGCTCTCGCAGCAGAGCGGGCAGTGGGAGATGGCCCTGGTGGACCTGACCCGAGACGGCACGCGGAAGTTCATTGGCTTCGGGCTGTTCCCCGAGTTCTCGCCGGACGGCGGGAAGATACTGTTCCAGCGGGCGCGGCAGCGCGATTCGCGGCTGTTCAGCGTGTGGACGCTGGACTACGAGAACGGACAAGCGCGGCGGCCGACGGAGATCGTCGCCGCCAACAACGCCGCGATCATCAATCCCACCTGGTCGCCCGACGGCAGCCGAATCGCCTTCGCCACGGTGGTCGATCCGTCGAATGAGCCCGGCGGCCGGCCCGAGAAGGCCGACCTCTGGTCCATCCGCATCGACGGTACCCAGCGGATCAAGTTGACCAGCGACCGCTATTCGAATCTCCAGCCCGCCTGGGGCGGCGACGGCACGATTTACTTCGTGTCCGACCGCGCGGGCTTCGACAACATCTGGGCCCTGCGGGCGCAGCCCTCGAGCATCGCGGCCCGGGCCGAGGAGTCTGGCGAGCCGCAGGCCATGGTCGATACCGAATGAACGAACCGGGCTCACGCCCCGGCCAGCGCGTGCCGGGACGTAGTTCCCGCTGAGAACCCGAAACACAACGCCTGGGCGGAGCCCATCGCTGAACGGCAGGATGCCATGACAAGTGAACAGGCCATGTTGAGCCGGAGTCTGGCCACACTCATCGCGGTGTGGGCGGGGGCGATCGGCGGGTGCGACCTGCTGCCGAAGAAGGTCGAGCGCCCTCAATCGCTCTCCAGCCCCTATCCCGCGCCGAAGGTGTGGGCGGTGGCGCCGCTTCGGAACGAATCGGGCACGACGCAGTTGGACCCGCTTCGCGTGAGCGACCAAATCGCCCAGCAGGTGCAGCAGGTGCACGAGATCGACGTCGTGCCGGTGAACCGGGTGGTGGAGGCGATGCAGGCGGCCAAGCTCCGCGAGGTCGGCTCGAAGACCAACGCCCTGGCCCTGATCAACACGCTCGACGTCGACGGGTTGATCGTGGGCAGCTTGAGCGGGTGGGACCCTTACCAGCCGCCGAAGATCGGGGCGACGCTGCAGCTTTACGCCCGGACGCTGCCGCGGAACGAGGCGGCACTCGATCCGAAGGCCCTGACGCGGGCGCCGAGCGACGCCGCCCTGCCGGGGCTGCGGCCGCACCGTCAGCCCGTGGCCACGGCAAGCGGCTACTTCGACGCCGCCAACGGCGACGTGCGGGCCCGGCTGCTCGCCTACGCCGAAGGCCGCGTGCCGCCCGAGAGCGCCGGCTGGCGTCGGTACCTGCTCGACATGGACCTGTACGGCGAGTTCGTGAGTCACGAACTCGTGCGGCGTCTGCTCGGCGCGGAATGGAAGCGGCTTCACGGCCACAACCCCGCGCGGTGGGAAGACGCCGCCGCACGACGCTCAGACGATTAGCCGTTCGGTCGGGTTGCCCGCCGAACGCGCGGGAACCAACCAATGGCCGACGAGCAGACAACTTCCAACGATACCCAGCAACTGGTGCTGGTGAAGAAGACGCAGAAGTGGGTCTTTCGGTATCGCCGCGGGCAGGAGAACTCGCTGCTGCGCCAGCTGGCCGACCACGCCCGCGACCCGCAATGTGACTTCGACTGGTTCGACGCCGCCGTCCTGTCTCACCAACTGGGAGACCGGCTCGGTGAGCGATTGAAGCAACTGATCCAGCGCAAGGCATCGTAAACAAGCAACACCGCGGCCGGCCGACCGCCGATCGCCCCTTGATGGGAGGTATCATGGACAACGTTCCCCTGGTCGAGCAGTTTCTGGACTATCTGCGGCTGGAACGGCACTTCAGCCCCTACACCGCGCGGTGCTATGCGGCCGACCTGCGCCAGTACGCCGAGTTCCTCACCGGGGAAGACGAAGGCGACGACGCCGGCAGCGCGCCCCAGAGCCACGCAGCCGGCGTGGCCGTGGCCGCCGCCCCCGCCCGCAACGGCGTCGGCCAGCAGATGATCCAGGCCGACCCGCTGGTCATCCGCCAGTTCCTGACCTTCCTCGATCAGTTCGAATATTCCTCGGCGACCATGGCCCGGAAGATCGCCACCCTGCGCAGCTTCTACAAGTGGCTGCAGCGCCAGTCGCTCGTGCAGACGAACCCGATGCTGCTGATTCGCACGCCCAAGCAGTCCAAGCGCCTGCCCAAGGCGATGACCGTCGAGCAGGTCGAGCAGCTTCTCAACGCCCCGGACATCGAAACGCCGCTCGGGGCCCGCGACCGGGCCATCCTCGAAACGCTCTACTCCACCGGCATCCGCGTCAGCGAACTGGTCGACCTCGACCGGGGCGACCTCGACGAAGTCGGCGAAGTCCTCACCGTCCAGGGCAAAGGCAAGAAACAGCGCCTCGTGCCGCTCGGCAGTCACGCCCTGCTGGCGATCCGGGCGTACCTGACGCTGCTCGACCGGGACGCGCGGTTCGAGTCGATCCGCGAGCGTCACGAGGCGAGCGACGCGGTGCCGCTGTACATCAATAAGAACGGTGGGCGGCTGTCGAGCCGCTCCGTCCGCCGGAAGCTGGACAAGTACCTCGCCGACGCCGGGCTGAACGCGAACATCAGCCCGCACACGCTGCGTCACAGCTTCGCCACGCACCTGCTCGACAACGGGGCGGACCTGCGCAGCGTCCAGGAACTGCTCGGCCACCAGTCCCTGAGTACGACGCAGATTTACACGCACCTGACCACCCAGCGCATGCGCCACGCCTACGACCAGGCCCACCCACGGGCGTCGTAGCAGCGCAAGACGTGGGATCACCGCCGGGCGGCTCGCCTCCGCGAGCCGCGCCGAGTGCGCATCGTTTCACCAGCAGCCACGAGCGTGGCGATCGTTGCCACGTCATGGGTGCGGCCCGGTCAACGGGCCGCGCCGGCAGGGGCGTCGTGTTATCATCTCGGGGTCGCTTCTGTTGCTCGGAGATCGCACCATGCGAAAGATCGCGCTGCTTGTCTTGCTGGTTCACGTCACACCACTGGCCTGCGAGACCGCGTGGGCGGAACCGGGCTCGCTCGATGCCGCCACCGTCATCACGATTTCCCGCGCCCAGGCGCCGCCGCGCTGGGCGACCAATCAGCGGCTTCTGCTGCGCGAGAACAGCCGGGCCCTGCGGCGGTTCCATGACAAATACTGGGACGACCGGGGATACCTGAAATGCGTGGAGCGCTGGAGCATCGTGGACGGCGTCGACGACGTCATGGAGACCTGCGGCAACTGGCCGCTGCTGTACGCCCTCGGCGGCAGTGACGACGTCCTGGAGATGTACAAGTCCGCCTTCGACGGGCATATCCGGCAATACACGACCGAGCAGATCGAGTACGCGCCGGACTGGGGCGTTCTGCATCGGGAGTTCATCACCGCCTTCGACTGGCAACACAACAGCGAGCAGTACGGGGCTTTCAACCAGCTCACCGTGGCCGATCCGACCGACCCGAAGTTCATCGACCGCATCCAGCGTTTCGCCGGGTTCTACCTGAACGAGGGATTGCCGGACGGCGCGGAGCCGAACTACGACTTCGAGCGCCACATCATCCGCAGCGTGATGAACGGCAGCCGGGGCGCGCTGCTGGAAATGGAGCCGCGGTACTGGGGCCACAAGTGGCGGGAGATCGGCCAGCGCCAGCGGATGAGCAACTGGACGCGGGTCAAAGGCGACATGCCGCTGAACCTGCTGGCGACCACGCTGCCGCTCAACGCATACCTCGTCTCCGGCGATGCGAAGTACCGGGACTGGCTGCTGGACTACGTCGACGCCTGGTGCCGACGCGCCGAGGCCAACAACGACATCTTCCCCGCCAACGTGGGGCTGTCGGGGCAAGTGGGCGAGCACTGGGACGGACGATGGTGGGACTGCTGGCAAGGCCAATGGAAGTTATTCCGGGGCATCCGGCCGGCCCTGGAGAACGCGATGCTGCTGACCGGTGACACGCGGTACATGGCCCCGCTCCGGCGGCAGATCCGGGTGCTCTACGAGAACAAGGTGGAGATCGACGGCCGGGAACACCCGCCCGCCTACTACGACGCGAACGGCTGGGGCGGCCGGGGTCGCTACGATCGCGAACTCACGCGGCTGTACCTCACGCAGTTCCGCGAAGACGACCTTCAGCTCATCGAGCAGGACCGCGAAGATCGCGGCGGCGAGACATTCAGCTACCGCACAGGGTATTTCTACCACGTGGACGACTACGCCTGGCTGTACTTCGTTCTGGGTCGCAACCCCGAATTCCCTCAGGAGATGTTCGAGTCCGACGTGGGGCGAATCCGACGGCGGGTGCGGAAGATGATCGCCGATGAATCCCGCGACTGGCAGCGGCGGTCGGACCACGCCCAGGCCCTGAACCCGGTGTCCACGCACACGTTGTTCAACCTGATCTGCGGCGGCATCGGGCCCCTGTGGCAAAGCACCGCCCTGCTCTGCGAGGTCTGGCCCTATGATCCCGACCGCGGTCGACCGGGATTGCCCCCGGATGTGGCGGTGATGGTCGACTCGATCACGGCAGACACCGTCGGCGTGCAGGTGGTCAACCTCAGTCAGAGCCATCCTCGCCGCGTCGTCCTGCAGGCGGGCGCCTACGGCGAGAATCACTGGGGGGACGCCCCCCGCCCAGGCCGGGCACAGCCCATC
>CAYFQS010000107.1:0-9047 GCA_964345245.1 uncultured Planctomycetaceae bacterium
CGTTTCTCAGTTGCTCGGACTATCCCGACTGCAAGGGGATCGTGAACCTCGACAAGCAGGGCGCGGTGAAGCCGCCGTCGCCCCCGCCGCTGGAGACGGACCTGGAGTGCCCGAAGTGCGAGGCGCCGCTGTATCTGCGCTCCGGCAAGCGCGGGCCTTGGCTGAGCTGCTCGACGTTCCCGAAATGCCGCGGTCGGCTCGGCTGGACGAAGCTGGACGAAGAGACACAGAAAAAATGGGAACTGGCGCTGAAGAACCACGAGAAGGAGAATCCGCAGCCGACCATCAAGACCACCGACGGTCAGCCGGTCGGCGAAAACTACAAGCCGCAGGTCGCGGGCGGAGAAGATGACCAGAGCGACGACGGCGACGTCGCCGACGACGGGTACGACTCCAACGCGGCGTAGACCGACCTGGACACGGCCAGCGGTTACCCCATCACTTCGTGGTAAATCACAGCGTCGTGTTCACTGAAGCAGCAGAAGATGACGCTCTTCGGCAGATCGTGTTGATCGAGCCGGTCGCGAACGGTTTCGACGGCGATCTTCGCCGCCTCGTGCGTTGGATAGCCGTAGACGCCGGTCGAGATCGCGGGGAAGGCGATGGTCTCGACCCCGTTTTCCGCGGCACGCTTGAGTGAGTTGCGGTAGCAACCGGCGAGCAGTTCCGGCTCGCCATCGTCCCCGCCGTGATAGACCGGCCCGACGGTGTGGATCACGTAGTCGGCGGGCAGGTCGAACCCGGGGGTAATGCGGGCTTCGCCGGTCGGGCAGCGCACGCCGGGCCGCGCCTCCTCGACCCCACGGCAGGCCTCCTTCAGCTTCGGCCCGGCGGCGCGATGGATCGCCCCGTCCACGCCCCCGCCGCCGAGCATCCGCTCGTTCGCCGCGTTCACGATCGCGTCTACCTTCAGCTTCGTGATGTCGCCGACTTCGATTGTCATCCGTTCCGCAGCCATGGTCGCCTCCCGGCGGAAATCGCAGGTTCACATGATACGGCGGCAGGCCGCAAGGGAGGAGGCAATCTTCACCGGATCTGCGCCGATCCGTGCGGTTCGGCGACGTACTGGTGGAGTTCGAGCACGCTGAGGAGATAGGCGAGGGTCGACTCGGCGCCCTGGTTGGCGTTGACCGAGCCGTCGAGCAGGCCGTCGTGGCAACCGCCGGTCTCGCTGTTGTAGAGCGGCAGGCCGAGGTCGTTCTCGCCGAGGAACCACCGCACGCCGCGGAGGGCGTCTTCGACCCATCGCCCGTCGCCGGTGATTCGCGCGGCGACGAGCGAAGCGTGAACCACCGCGTGCGCTTCCAACGGCTGCTGATCGAAGTGGGCACGGATGCCGCTGCGGGTCATCCAGCCCTGGTTGCCGATGATCGAGAGGCGGCCGTCCTCGGCCGTCTGTACGTCGATAAGCCAGCGCAGCGAAGTAAGGGCGGCTTCTTTCATGTCCTCCCGCCCCATCGCCTCGCCGGACAAGAGCAGCGCATGCGAGAGCTTGGCGTTGTCGTAAGTGACCACGTTCTCCCACCACGGCCAGTCGTCCACCGCGGCGGCCTGGTACCGCTCGAAGAGCTTCTCGGCGAGCAACGCGCGCATGCCGGTCGTGTGCTGGTCTTCCGGTTCCACGGCAAGGAACTCGTCGATGCCGATGAGCGTGAAGGCCCACGAACGGATGTAGGGGAAGTTCTCCGCCGCGGGCAGAGCGTCGTGGAAGAGCCGGCGGGCGTGCAGGCGGATGTCGTCATTCGGCCCCCGGCGTACGGCCGTGCCCAGGGCCCAGAGCGTGCGGGCGTGGCTGTCTTCGCTGCCCACTTCCTCCAGCCACTTGCGGTCGAAGCTCATGAAGTTGCGGAACTGCCGCTTTTCCGGATTAAACGCGTAGGAGATGAACGCCAGATACCGCTGCATCGGCACGTGCGGCTCGGCGGCGTCGGGCGCGAGATTGCGATATATCACCGACGCAATCAGCGCCCGGCAGTTGTCGTCGATGCAGTAGCCGTGATGGTAATCGGGCGAGCCGAACAGGGCGTGCTGGAACATGCCGGTGCCGTCGGTGAGGGCGAGGAAATGCCGCAGGTCGATCTCCGGCAGATGGTCCAGGTCGACCAGGGTCTGCTGGGGGGCCTGTTTCTCTGTCATGTCGTGTGCACCTTATCGAGGGGAACCGGCCGCCTTACGGGACATCGACCCCGATCGGCCCAACCTTGCTTGCCCCGACCACAGGTCATGATAGAGTCACTGCCGACGAAGTCGAACCTGACCGCGGTCGCACGTCCGCCGCGTCACTTCAGGTCGTCTTCCAGTTCGTCGAGGAAGTCGCCGATCAGCTCGTCGGTATCCTCATCCGTATCGGAAAAATCGTCCAGTTCCTCCAGTCGCTGGTCGGCGGCGTCGGCCTCGTCGACGAAGATGGCGTGGCCCCACAGATTAGGATGCAGCCGCGCTTCGCTCGGGGCGTCGGCCACGATGCCGGTCGCCTTGTTCGCCCAGTAGATGCGTTCCAGGACCTGGAATCCGTCCCGGTCGGTGCGGAGGATGCCCCAGTCTATTTTCAGCCGTTGGCCGGGCTTCGGGACCAACCCGATCGACGACAACGGCACCGCCGCCTCCACCGTGTAGCCGTTGCCGTCTTCGACCCTGGCCAGACGAACCTCCGGTAGCTGTTTGACCCGGTCAAACGACGTGCGCTGCACCGGTGAGACGACCTCCCACTTCTCCGCCGGCGGCGTGCCGGGCACCACCGCCCGATAAAGCACCGCGATCGGCTCGCCCTTCACGAAGGTCATCAGCAATCGCAGGTCGCCCTCGACCGGCGCCTTGCGGTCGGCCGGGGCATCGGGGTCGAGTCCGAGCTTGAGGTCCACCGCGGCGCCGGTCTTGAACAGCCGTTTCCACTGTTCGCCGGTGTTCTTGATCGGCCCGCAACCGGTCGCCCGGTAGCCGAGGTACACAAACGCGTCGTCGTAGGCGATCCGGAAGTTCAGCCGCTCGCCGACGTTCGCGGCAGCTTGCTCCGGCCAGTCGTTCAGCGCGCCGTCGATGACCGGGGCGGTGCGCGTGCGATTCACTCGAAGGATCGGCGCCCGCTGGTACACCTTCTCCCGCTCCCGGCTCTGCTCCCACCGCTGGGTCTGTTTCAGGTCGTCAACCGTGACCTCCAAGCTGCCGCCGATCCGCTTGAACCGGTCCAGCCCGACGATCTCGACCACGCTGACGTGGTTGTGGCCGGCCACGGCGTAGTACTTGTCGTTCTCGAAGGTGCGGCCGAAGTAGCCGGCGAAGTGTTCCTGGCCGATGGTGACGTTGTCGAGCGACAGCCCGCGCTGGTGCTCGGGCATCCGCCACGTGCGGGCGTCGGGGTTGCGCAGGTCGGTGAAAATCTGCCCCGCGAGCATGCCGTCGGCGGTCCAGATGTGCCACATTCCGGTGTTGCCGGAGTAGACGAAGAACTCCCCGAGGTCGCCGGCGTGGGCGGTCTCGTGACCGATGATGGTGTAATGCCCGCACACCTGGCCGGGGTGGAACGGCCCCGCCGCCGCGTAGCCGTGCGTCCCCGGCTGCTCGCTCGGGTAGGTCCAGACCCACTGGCCATTCGGCGTCAGCTTGCCTTCCGGTCCCTCGTACCGCAGCGTCTTGAGCCAGTGGAAGTTGCCGTCCTTCAGCCGATAGTGCGCGCCGAACGACCGCAGTTCGGGGTAATGCGTCTCTTCGTAGATGGGCGTGCCGTCGGGGAGAAACTCCTTGACCGCGTAGCGGTACTGCCGCGACTGCACGCCGAGATCGCGATTGAACTTCGTGAAGCTCACGGCCTTGCGGCCGAGCCCCGGCCGCAGATCGACTTCCTTGCCCTGCACTTTCCCGTCGCCGTTGAGGTCGGACCAGAGGAAGCGATGGTCCCCCAGGGCCGGGGCGCCGAGTTCGATCAACACCCGCGGATCGTCAAGGGCGTAGAACTGATCGGCCGCGCCCATGGCGGCGACGAGCCGGGCCGCCCCGGTTTCCTCGTCGTACAGGTAGACGATCGCCGACGCACTGCCCGCTCTCGCCCCGCCGGGGCGCGTGGTCAGGTACGTCCGCCCGTCGATCTTCACCGGCACCTCGCCCGCGTGATGCCCGTGGCGGGGATCGATCGTGAGCCCTTTCAGCCGGGTCTCGCCGGTCTGCCAGTCGAGATCGAACTCGAGCGGCCCGTAGAACACGCGGGTCTTGTCCCACGGATCGATCACCCCGCCGCCGCCATATGAGGTGTTGCCGAGATGCTCGCGGCGGTACGTGCCGTCGGTGTCGAACACGGCGGTGCGCTTGGGCCAGTACTTGTTCTCGACCACCCACAGTTGGTCTTGGGAGTCGACGGCGATGTCGCTGACCGCCTGGAGGCGCGTGGGGTCCCACGATCCGGGTTCGTGGCCGCCCGGCGTGCCGATCGACCGCAGGAGCTCGCCACCGCGGTCAAATACGCGGCCCCCCCGCCGCTCCGCAGCGCCGTCGTAAACATAGATTCGACCTTCATCGTCCACCGCAATGGGCCCGGCCTGTTCCACATCATCCGTGATCAGCGCGTGCTCGCCGGCCTCGAAATCCACGCGCACCACGCGGCCGTCGGAGACCGCGAACAGCTCGCCGTCGGGACCGAAGGCGATGTCGCCCGCTTCGTCGAGAAACACCTCCTGCCGGACTTCGCCGCTGTGTCCGTCGAGGACTTCGATACGTTCGTAGAGCAGCGGATCGACCTTGTCCTCGCCCCCGAGATAGCGCAAAGCCGCCACGCCGAACACGTGACAGCGGGTGGGATCGAGCGACTTGCCGAATCGGTCCACGCGGTCGCCGAAGTCCGCCCGGCGACCTTCCACGTTATCCGTCCACTGCTTGACCACGCGGAGACGCACGGCCCGGGTCTCGATCTCTCGACCGAAGTCGACGTAGCCGTCCATGTAGCGTGCCGCCCCGTTGTAGGATTCGAAGCCGACGTGCAGGTCGCGCCGCTTCTGCTCGTAGCTCGCGACCTTCTGCCAACCGTCGTCGGCCTTCTCATCGACGGGTCCGTCGCCGATCCAGACGTCGATGTTCGTGGTTTCGCCGTCGATCTCCTTGATGGCGAGCCCGCGGAGTTCCCGGGGCTTGTCCCAGACCATGGCGTAGATCGCGGGGTCGATGGGCGTGATGGGCCGGTCGCGATCGGCCGCCCATACGCCGTCCGGGCGAATGCGCCCGGAGCTGAGGCGGATCTCCGCCTCGTCGGCGACGTTCTCGAACCGACGGCGCAGCAGCTTCATGCCCTCCAGTTTCGCCGACCAGTTCGACTTGCTCAGCCCCACGTCCGGGCGCTTGCCCTCGTCCATGTCGAGGCCCATGTCGAAGGCGGCATCGGTGTCGAACTCTTCGCTCTCGTCGAGCTGGCTGAAGATGTCGTCCTCGCCCTTGATGAAGCTGACGCGCAGAGCCCGGGTCTTGACGTCGGGCGGCGCGGTGGCGACGTCCCACGATGCTTCGCCGTGGGTTTCGAACTTGATCCACTCACTCTCGTCGCTCGCTCGGGGCGGGTAACTCGCGTCCGGCTTGAGCGCGCTGAGACGAATGCGATAGTCCATGTCCCGCGGCACGGGATAGGCGACGCTTCCAACGGGCACCGGCGTCTTGAACGCCAGCACAATGTGCTGCCGCGACGACGTGCCCTTCGTCGAATGCAGATAGAGCAGGCCCACGTTGTTGTATCCCGCCGGCGTGCCTTTCAGGCGAAACAGACGAAGGAAGTCGCCTCGCGGGTCGGGCACGATCTCGTGGGGAACCCGCTGATCGCGCTTGGGCTTGTAAGCCGGAAGGCAGTTCTCGATGTCCACGTCAGCGGCCATGGCGGCGTTCGCCATGTAGTTCTCCTTGGCCCGAATGGCGAGATGCAACCGCCCGTCCCGGGCCGCCGCGCCTCTCACCCCGCGCTTCCGCTGCGCGCCCGGCTCCAGCATGCCCACCGTGCGGACTTCCTTGGTCTCGATGTCCACCCCCCAGATCGGTTCGGTCTCACGGTGGATGTTCATCCGATCCGCGATGTTGTGGCCTCGGGCGATCACGTAAACCGTCTCTTCGTCGGCGGCGATGTCCCAGACGCCGGTGAACGCGGCGAAGGAGGGATGCGCCCAGCGTTTCTTCCCCGAGAGGTCGGCTTCGAGCAACGACACGCCGCTCTCGGAGACCGGCGCCCCGATGTACACGCGATCGCCGCTGACGCACACCGACTTGTTCGAGCTGTGATCGGCGAGCCAGCCGCCCGGCCCGCTCTGATCGTTCAGCCAGGGCGAGTTCTCCGACGTGTGCATCTCCACGTTCGGGTAAGGCGTCATCTCGTAGCGAAACTCAAGCGGCGGGTGGTAAATCGCTTCCCACTGGTATTTGCCGGGCATGACGGTCAGGCCCTGCTCGTTGCGCAGGTCCCAGGCCTCGGTGAACTGCCCCGCCTCGCGGGGCATGCGCGTGACCAGGTTCCGCACCCGTCGGCCCTCCATGTCGTTGATCACCATGGTCAGCGTCGCATCCTCGACTGCCACCTCGTAGTCCATCTTGATCGGCGGCTCGGCCGAGCTGTCCAGCGCGAGCCGCTCGGCCGGACGATCCCCCAGCGGCGAAAACACGTGCAGGCCCGTGATCGAAGCGACCTGCGGCTCCTGCGGCGACGTCTTGGTGATCAGAATCTTCAGCCCGCGGGTTTGGACAGGATCGAAACTGATCCAGTGCCCGCCCTCACGGCGGACCTTCGCGTCGCGAATCCTCTTCCACTCCGCCTCCGTGCCGGCGCGGGGATTGATCGCATCCGGGCCGACAAACTGATGCAACTCGAACTCGGTGAAGTTGTCTTTCACCCAGAGACCGCTGATCTGCCTCGGCTCGTCCCAGGCCAACATGAACCAGGACGGTTCGACGTCGCTGATCGGCGGATGGGGATTGCGGCCGGCGAGTCTTTTGTCGTTGCCCGAGTTCCGCCAGCCGCGGCTGATGCCCAGCGGGATGTGCGAGGCATAGAAGGACAGCGGCGGCGCTCCTTTGCGGTACATCAGGAACTCGGCCTCGGCGAAGGCCAGGGCCCACGGCGTGATGTTCTGCAGCCGCGTCTGCAGAATCTGCAGCAAGTCGACGGTGACCCGTCGCCTCACGTTCCGGGCGGTGAGGCGCACCGCGCGCGTCTTCGTCCCGGCGGGGGCGGCCACCGTCACGCCGCCGCTCTGGTTCCGCGGCGTGTCCAGCGCGCGCCACTGCGCCGCGTCGAGGGCATTGGGGGCGCCCTCGACGTCGCCGCGCAGCACCGCCACCTCGGAGATGTTGCCGCCCACGACGATGGTGCCCACGGACACGGGCTGGCGGAACGCGAGCACCAGGTGGCCGGCCTCGATCCGCCGACTCCAGTCCTTGGTGTCGAAGCGCACGCCGCGCCAGCGATTGTCGGGCTGGGCCAGGCCGAGCAATTCCAGCACGTCATGGTCGTCGAGCGTCTGCGGTTCACCATCGACGAGGAGATGACAGTTCTCAAGGTCGACGTCGCGGTCGGAGATCGGCACCGGCTGGAAGTCGGCCGAAGCCGGCCGGGCCGCCGCGGCAACGAGGGCCACGATGAACGTCCCCATCACCCGCATGGCACGATATCGATACATGGATCACACTCTTCTGATGAACGACTGAGGATCGGCGAACGCACGCCGATCAGGGTACCATTTTCCCACCGACTGGCGGTAGCTGTCCAGCCAGTACTCCCGGACACGCCGCAAGGTTCGCCGGCGGTAGACGATGCCCCGGTCCCGGATATGATGTTCCGAAGTGGAGCGACCCGCGCGAACCCATCTTCGCCGCCGCTCGTTTAAGTGAACGCAAGAAGAGATGTGATGCACCATCGAATCCCCATCGTGATCGTCGCCGGCCTGTCGTTGCTCGCGGCAACGCGAGCTCAAGCCGACAGTGACGCCGCACCGACCTCCCGGCCCGAGCGGATGGCCGCCCTTACGCGGGCGGTCAACGCCATCAAAGCCGAGGCCGGGGAACTCGAAGTCTGGCAGCGCAAGCCGGAACACCCGGCCGTTTTCAAGCGGCCCCACCCCGCGCTGGCGGCGAACAACATCACCCCGGCCATGGCGGTGGACGTGCTTCGCCGCATGGGCCGGCGATTCACCGGCAACGACTATCGCGATTCGTATATCCGCTGGCACCTGATGCACGTGGTCAAGGAGGCGGGGGCGACCGACCGCGAACACATGGGGCCGATGCTCGTGTCCCTGGTCAACGAGATGCCGGGCCCCATCGAGACCGAACGGAAGAAGGAGTACTCCCACGAACCGCTCAAGGTCTACCGCGAGTGGAGGCGTTTGCATCACTCGGTTCGGGCCCGGGTGGGTTATCCGCCGTTCCAGGAGACGGTGTACGGTCGGAAAGCCCTGCGGCACCTGTCCGGCGGAGAGAAGGCGCGAGCCCGGGCCGTCCTCGCCAAGGCGGCGAAGTTGCGGGAGAAGTGGAAGCGGACTCGGAACCCCCACGCCATCGCCTACAACCGTCGCATCCGGCAGGTGAACTATATCCTGCGGCAGTACCGCGGGGAGTTGATCTACCTCATGCTGCGGACGGGCGATCCGAAGATGCTCGACATCATCGCCGACGCCATGGGCAAGCAGCTCCGCCGGAAGAACCACATCGCCTTCGACCTGATGGCGTACTGCTACCAGGCGGCGTTCGACGGCCATTTCGGACAGTACGATGACGCGTCGCTCGAGAAGTTCCAGAAGCAACTGGAGAACCTCGGTCGGGCGAACGAGCAGTACATGACCTTCTACGGGCACGTACGGCGGAACTTCGCCGACTACGCCTTTCACATGACCCAGACCCTGAAGGAGGGACAGCGATTCGTCAAGACCGAGTCGTTCTCCGAAGAGATTCCCATCGACGATCCGGAGGAGGCGGCCCCATGAACATGGCCCTTTCGTCCCACACTTGGCGCCGGCTGATCGCGGTGGTCGCGGCGACAGGATTGCTGATGGCGAGTCCGGCGCCGTCCGCGGCGGCGAAGAAAGACAAGAAGG
>CAYFQS010000107.1:9147-10222 GCA_964345245.1 uncultured Planctomycetaceae bacterium
CAAGAAGGAGGCCGCGGAACCGAAGTTCACGCCCGAGTCGATCACGTTGCCGGAGATCGAGAGCTCGATCGAGAAGGCGGTGGACGCGCTGTACGAGATGAAGCCGCGGTACACGATCCCCCCGTTCTCCCGGCACCATCATCGCCGCTGGCGGCGGTACTACAGCACGGAACTCGGCAACCACGCCCTCGCCGCGTGGGCGCTGCTCGCCACGGGCGAGAGCTATCAGATGCCGAACCTGTACCGCCGGATCAACCTCGTGCTCACCTACGATCTGCCGTTCACCTACTTCCGCGGCATGCGGGCCCAGATGCTGGCCCAACTGCCGCGGGCGCGCTGGACGCAATGGGTCGTCCGCGACGCGAGCTGGTTCACCGGGGCCGTCACCACCCGGGGCAATTTCGAGGCGACGTGGACCGGCGGGCGATCCGACGCTTTCGGCGACCACGCCAACGGACAATACGGCGTGCTCGGGCTTTGGGCGTGTGAGCGGTCCGGCTATCCGATCTCCAACAGGATCTGGCGGGCCATCGACCAGCACTGGCGCCGGGCCCAGGACCCGAAGACCGGCGGCTGGGCCATCGGCGAGGTCGGCAAGGCCAAGCAGGCCTTCGAGGCCCGCGTGTCCGGGCCCATGACCGCGGGCGGCGTGTCCGTGCTCTCACTGACCGAACGCTACCTCTACGGCCCGAAGCTCACCGACGTCGGCAAAGAGAGCATGTCCGATGAGCTGCGAAAAGGCATCGACTGGCTCGACAGCAACTTCTCCCTCGAAGACAAGGCCGAGCAGGAAGACTTTTACTACTACATGTGGACCATCCAGCGCGTGGGCCACGTGACCGGCTACCGCACCTTCAACGACATCGACTGGTACCGCCACGTCACCGCCCGGCTGCTGAACATGCAGAAGGACAACGGGCGGTGGGACGGGCCGAAGGGCGAACTGCTGTCGACCGGGTTCGCGCTGCTTTACATGGCCCAGGCCCGCCGGCCCCTGGCGATCTCCAAGATTCGCTTCGACCACCGGTGGAACAACCGACCGCACGACGTGCTGAACTTCGTCAACTACGCCAGC
>CAYFQS010000108.1:0-10195 GCA_964345245.1 uncultured Planctomycetaceae bacterium
AGTCAAAACCAACGCCGCCTGAACATAGCCATCCACAAGATTTGACAATTCCTCGCAGAAGAGCTGGGCCTGATCGCTGTCGATCCAGAGGGCGGCCTTGTCAGCCACGCCACCGTGGAGGCGGGCCCGGTCGAGAACGACGTGCCCCGCCTCACGGATACGAAGGGCCGGCACCGCATTGCGGCTCATCAGGTGGCGGATCGACGTACTGCTGGTGTCGCAGAGGAAGCCGGTCTCCGTCTGGTGCTTGAGCGTAATGTATTCCCACCCCACATGAGTAGCCCGGGCAACCGTGCCCATGGCGATGCCCCGCCGGAAGCCTTCGACCGTGATGTCGGTGAAGTGACCGGCTGTCGGTCCAGTCCGCACCAAAATCCCCGTATCGCCCTGACGGTCGCGGGAACGAACCGTGACATTGCGGATCTCGCATTTGTTCGCGCCGTGGAAGTTCAGTCCGACGGCGCCCGGATTCCCGGTGCCGGTGTCGATGGTGACGTTCCGGATCGCGTTCCCTGAGGGCCAGTTGTTGAACTGCGCCTGAGTAAAGCCAACCACCACCTTGCCGCTCGGTTTTCCATCCTTCATGCCGTAGCCTGGGCAGTGGTCTTTCAAGCGGATCGTCGTCCCGTCCCGGCTCTGGCCGATCAACCGGATCCCGTAGAGCGGTTCCCCGTACCAGCCTTCCCCGTCCAGGCCCTTCCTGCGCTTGCCGCGGAGCGGGCCGGAGTACATCAGCGTGTCGCTGACCAGATACGTTCCGTCGGGAATATAGATCAGGAGCTCGTCCGCCCGGTGCCGCCAGACGTCGTCGTCGTTCCAGCTGCGCTCGCCGTACATGCGAGCCAGGACGTAGTCGTATGCCTTGACGAACGCTTTCGTGTCGTCGTGGACACCGTCGCCCCTGGCGTTGAACGGCGGTTGGGTGATGTCGACGACCCGGTTCTTCTCGTCTTTGTGGACAAAGAGCCACTCCGGGTAGGTTTCTTCGACTTGTGGTTGGCGGTCTCCCAGCACCGCCGGGGGCTTCCCGGCGTTCGCCGGCGCTCCATGCAGAAGGATGCAGGCCAGGCAGAATGGGACCAGGCGTTTCTCGATAGCTCCTTTCCGGGATCCTGTCGAAGGCGATCTGTTCGCTGCTGTCATGGATTCATTTCGGGGAACCGCTGCGGGAAGAGGGTCACGGGGCATCCGCTTCGCCCCCCTCGATCGCATCGATGAAACGCCAAGGCGTCTCGATGGCGCTGGTGCGTTTGAAGGGGATCAGCACCTGTTGGGCGCCGTAAGCGATGCTGCGATCCTTTGCCCAGTCGAGGGCAAGCTTGTCGCGGTCCCAGACGAAGTAGGCGAAGCTCACTTCCTTGCCAATCTGCGGCTCGACCCTGCCGAGTTCCGACCATGGGATCGCCGCTTCGTAGCGAACCACGTCCCCGTCGCGAATGACCTTCAACTTCGCCGTTTCGACCACCCCCTGATCCCGTGGCCGGCGCGGGGAGAACGGGTAATACCGGTGCCTCGGCACGCCCGGAGCGATGCGGCGCCAGAGTTCAGGTATCGGCTCTCCAACGGATCGGAAGGCCGGCGGCTCAAAGGGCGGCCACCGTTCGGCGTATTTATCGTTCGGTGGATCCTCCAGCCGTGCAAGGTGTCGGGCCTTGACGGTTTCGTAGGACTCGACCAGTGCCATCTTCTGCCCGAGATAGAGGTCGTACTCGTAATCGGGCCCGATTCGATGGAAGCGGGTGTTCATCCGCTTCTGAGCTTCCTTTGGAAAGAGCGGGTCCTCCTTTTCGCCCACGGGCAGAACGTTGAAGGCGATCTTCAGCCCGTCGAGCTTGTGCTCCGGCGCCGTCGTAAGCGAGAAGCCGGGAATCGCGAACTGCCAGTACACGTAGTCGTGTGGCTCGCCATGGGTCAGCGACATGTCGCCGTCACCGGCGAGGCGAGTGTGGCTGATTGTCGGGTCGTGGACCTCCGCGGCGATGTAGAAGTAGTCATTGTCCCACATGCCGGCGAAACGCACCCACACGTCATTTTTGTTCCGTCCCTGGATGTCCAGGGTCGGGAACCACATCTGCTGCTGGTAGTCGACCTCGATCGGCTCGCCGCTCATGTACGTCGGCACCGCGCCGAGCTCGGCCCACTCCGCAAGATCGCCGTCAATTACTGGAGTGCCCTTTTCGAAGACCGAAACGTGAAGCGTCTCGCTCAGTTCGCGAACGCCGCCGGGGGTGGTCGCCGTCGCGGAGAACGCGTAGCTGTTCAGCGGGCTGGGCTTGACCCGCTCGGGCCGGAACGCAACCACCTCGCTCTGCCCCGGCGCAAGAGAGACCGAGCGCTCGGGCTCAGCGAACCGCCATCCCTCCGGCCCCGCGAGGCCCACGGTGACCGTCTGCTCGGTCGGCACGCGGTTGGAGAGGCGGACGCGGACCTCCGGCTTGGCGTCCAGCGGCTCGGTCATGTCCAGCATCGCCAGTTCGACGCCGGCGTCGTTGTATTCCGCCGAGAGTTCGGCCAGCTTCAACCGCAGATCACCGTAGCCCTTGGTGGAGGTCAGGTAGTAGGGATACTCGTCAAGCGGCAACGTGAGCCGGTCTCCCTCGCGCGGCAAGGCGTTACCGAACATATCGAACACGTGGAGCGTGCGGTCCGGGTCTGTGATCGTGAGCGTACCGTCGCCGCGCAACTGCGGGAAGACCTCATCGCCGACGCCCTCGTCGTGGGCGCGGTGGCCGTATAGCTTGACCCGGCCGAAGACCACGGCCACGTGCTTGTCCGCAAATGCCTCCCGACCCTTGAACAGTTGGACGTGGGGGAGGGTGTCGCGGTGGAGCTCTTCGGCGTGCTCGGTGTCCTCGATGAAGTGCAGCCAGGTGCCGATGGCCTGCCCGATGGGACGGGGGCAGATGATTTCGCGGTCCGAATTACCCAGGGCCGGCATGGCGGCCGGGGCGTGCACGGAGTGCACCAGGCGGTAGCCCCCGGCCACCTGCATGGTGTTGGCGGTGATGATGGCCATGTCCTCCGGGGTGAGCCAGGACTCGTTGTCATAGACCGGCAGCCCCCAGCCGGCCGACTGCGCGATCGACAGCGAGCTCCGGAACTTCAGCGAGTAGGGGTGGTGGGTTACCCCGTCGAGCAGGTGGGTCTGCTCCGCGATGGCGACCTGGTCGATCGTGTTGTCGATCGAGTCGGTGCCAACCAGCTCGACGTCGACGCCGGCCTCATCGATAACCTGTCGGGCGACGGTCAGAACCTCACGCATGTAGGCCGACGTGGCATGCCAGTTGGAGATGCTGCCGCCCTCCCAGGGCTCGTTGCGGATGATGGCCATTTGGACGGTGTCGTCGTATCGCGTAAGCAGGGCGCGGACGAAGTGGGCGAAGGTCCCCGGCTTGTCGACAGGGCCAAGGTCACGCCGCTTCGCGATGAGATTGGACTTCTGACCGCCCCAGTAGGTGATGACCTTGCCGCCGAGTGTGGGCGGGTCGAAAAACCCGACAGGCATCAACGCCGCCTGGGCGAGGACATCATGCTTCCGCAAAGGCTGCATGACCCGGTCCACCCGGTCCCAACCGTAGGTTCCGTCGCTGCGCCGGTCGGGTGCGAGGCGCGCATTGGCGCGGATCTTCTTGATGCCGTACCGACCGAGGATCTGCGCCATGGCTTCGGGATTGCGGTAGATATTGTCCGCCTGATAGTAGGATCGTGGCTTGGTCCCCGGTGCCGGCGGTCGGACCACGGCGGCGCCGCACACGCGCAGCCAGCTCTCGCCATCGCCGTCGGGGTCGAGCATCAGGAAGAAAAAACCGTACCGGCCGGGCTCAAAGGTGATGCCGAGGGATGCCGCCTCGCCGTCGCCCAGGCGGCCGGGAACGCCCTCGACGGCCCCCTCGGCGACCGTCCGGACGTCCTGGAAGCGGGCGTTCCAGAACTTCCGCGGGCCGATCATGCGCTCCCGCCCCAGCGTCACCCGCCAGCGAGCGTCGGCCAGCGGGATCGCCTCGCCGGACTGATTGGTCACGGAGACGTCGATGCCCAGGGGCTCATCCGGGTCGTAGCTGATCCCGGCCGGATGGCTGTAGTTGAGGTCGGTCACCTTCAGCGGAGGAGTTGGCTCCTCCGCGGCGACCTGGGCAGTCACCACCAGGCAGAACACAGTGAAAATCGCGGGCCGGAACGTTTTCATGAGGATGTCTCCTTGAAGCGAAGTTTGTAACTCTCAATCAAGTAGGTAAACCGATCCGGCGGACGCCTCGAAGCTAGGACCTTCAGTCACCGATCCGCCGCCGACAACGCGGACACTGGTGACGTCCTCAACTCGGACGGTTCCGTCGTTCAGTGCCCAGAACACGCGGCCATCCTCCCCAGCCCAGAGAACGCCGGTCTCGGTCAATATGCGGTGTTGCATACGAGGCCGAGCGGCGCGGTAGGCGAGGTTGATCTCGCGGAGCCGGTCGGCGAAGGGCAACGAGCGGAGGATCTCAGCGTAGCGCTCGTATCGTTTAAAGCCCCACCAGCTACCCGCGCCCAAACAGAGCGGCGAGCCGTGCGCCGCCCAGCGGAAAAAATCTTCCGCCGAAAGCTTGCCGTCATCGAGCAGTGCTAAGTCGCCCGGCGGTACGGCACATACGTCGTGATACACTGCGGGGCTGGCCGTGGTCTGCGAAAATGGGCGGTTGGGGCTGACCGATCCGATCGCCGGGCCAAGGGGGCCGAAGACCGTCTCCGTGAAGTACTTGTATCCAAGGTTCTGGAGTCCTTCGACGAGGCGAATGCTGCCATGCAACTGATCGCGGAGCCGGGGATCGTCGTAGTTCACCGCCCGCATGCCGAGGCAGAATGAATCGTGCCAGAGCCCGTCGAGCCCCGTGGCCTGCCGGATATGCGCCATCTGTTCGAGGATGTAGGCGCGCAAATCCTCGCGGTTCATGTCAAGATAGATCAGGCTTGGCTCGAAGCCGGCGCCGTAGAAGTACTTGCGGGTGGGTCGTTTGATGCACCATTCCGGGTGGTTCTCGTGGATCGGACTGCCGGGGGTGGTGTTGGAGTTGAACCAGCAGTGGACTTCGATACCCATTTCGTGGGCCGCGTCACACAGTTCCCGCAGGGCCGACTCGCCACCCCATGCCTCGGGCACCACCCAGTCCCATACACAGCACTGGTTACGGATTTTGCCGCGCAGGTCGTATTTCGGTTTGTCCGTCTGGGTCTGGGCGCTCTCGGTGCAATTTTCGATGTTGATCGCGGGGAAGCCGAGTTCGCGCGCCAGGGGCAGGGTCTCTTCGAGGTGGTAGAGATACGAGTCGATTTCCCATTTGTTATGCAGCAGGAAGGGCATCGGCCGTTCGGGGCTCAGATTGGTCCCCTCGCGGTAGTGGTCCACGCATTGGTCGTAGCAGCGCGTCCAGCGGTTCTGGATTTCGAGATCGGTCGCGGGTGTCTCGTCTCGATGAAAGACGACAACCTTGGGCGTCGTTGCTGCGGATGAAGCCAGTTCGAACTGGTGCATGTCGTAGATGCGTGTCTCCGCCTGGCCGCGAGGGCTGTGCACCAGTGAGTTGATCGAGGCCATCGCGTCGAAGTATCCGAGCAGGGCGCCCTGTTCGGCGGCGATAAAATCGAAGCACTGCGCATCACCGAAGCGGCACCCCAATTGATACCAGATGTCGTAATCCGGGTCGTCGATTTCGTTAAACCTTCCCGCCGCTCCACCCAGTGCGCTGCCTTCATACTCACCGGCGCGTTCGCGGCCCTGGAAGGAACTGAAACGCCCATCCGTGGCGAGCTCAACGATCGGCGGCGTGGATGTCGACTGGATCAACACCCGGTTGCCGTCGCAGCGACCTTCGATCTCCCAACTGGCACGGTCCAGAATCTGACGGACCCGGCGCGATTCGCTATGGAACTCGTGGTGATACCGAATACCGCTGTAGGTCTCTTCACCAACCTTAACGGTGGCGGGCTCAACGATGGTCCGCACCGTATCAAGGGCCGGCTCGCTCCAGTCGGCGAGACTGATGTAGTTCTGGCAGCTATGGTCGGCGAGGTCGCGGTTCTTGACCGGCCAGCCGGCCGCCTCGCATTCCAAGACGAGCCGATCGGGTTCGGCGCGTTGCTCGAGCAGACGAAAGTCGGTGTACAGGTGTCCGGCCCAACTTTCGATCAGCGGCAGGATCGGCAACCGGCCCGAGCGAACCAGGATGCCATCCATCCAGATGCGACCCAGGCCCCGGTAGCGATCACCGTCTGCCAGAACCTCAATCTCGACTGCGTTCGCCAGTTCAACAGTATTGTTCCCGTTCATTGCACTTCTTCTAGGTCTTGGAGCAAAGCCATCTGCGGATCGTCACCACGCGCGCGGTAATCGTCGGAAGCAGAAGAGGTTTTTGGGGTCATCGGGCCAGGCACAGTTGCTGAGCGGAACGAGGGACCACGCCCTGGGCGACCGGATCACCACTGTCTGTCAACACCTGTCGCAGGTGGTTTCGCATGGCCCGGGCCTCGGCGCGGTGCTCAGGAGCGTCGGCCAAGTCGTGCAGGCAGTGCGGGTCGTTGACTGCGTCGTACAATTCCGCCCACTGCTCGTCGTGCTCGGCAACCGGTGGCTTCCAGATCAACAGGCGGTCCGACGTTCGCATGGAGCGGCGGAAATACGGAACCGTCTGATCGATCGGAGCGCCGTGGTAGGTGAGGAATCCGAGCAGCTCCTCCCGGCTCGGGCAAACCCCGCCAGTCAGCCGCGGCCAGAGGCTTCGCCCGTCCAGGCCGTGCGGCGGCTGGACGCCCAGGGCTTCGGCCACCGTCGGCGCCAGGTCCACGTTGGGCGTGAGGTCCGCGACCAACTGCGGTCGGTCCAACCCCTCGGGCGGACGGATCAACAGGGCTGTTTCGGTACCGCCGGTGTAAAGCGTGTTCTTCCGCCGTGAACCGAATCCGGCACCGTGATCCGTGGTCAACACGATCGCGGTCGATTCCTTCAACCCCAGTTGCTCGACGGCATCGAGCAATCGTCCCACGTGATGGTCGAAGAAACGCAACGCCGCGCGATAGCGCCGCGGATACGCATGCCCATCTCCCGCCACCGGCTCAAGCCCGTCGACATACGGTTCGTATCGTTCGTATTGTCGGAGCTTAAACCGCTCGGCCGCGGGCGGATCGGGACTCGGCTTCCACGCCGAGGAATGCGCCTCAAGCGTACCCACGTTGAGGTAGAACGGCTTGTTCGTGTTCCGTCCGCTTTTCAGGTACGTGATCGCCTGATCCACCGCATTCTGAACAAGGTGGTCCTCCCGCGTTTCAGTGAACTCCACGGCGTAGCGGTTCTGCGTCGGCTCATCGCGCTCGTGCTGGAAGCCGCAATGGGCCGTCTCCACGCCCGCCTCATTCAGCCAGTCCACCAGCGTTCGTGTCGCTGCGGGCATCGGCCAGCCCAGGTGGCTCAGTCCCATCACGCCGTTGCGATGCGGGTACAGCCCCGACATCGCGCAGGCCCGCGACGGGCTGCAACAGACCGCACTGGTGTGTGCATGGGTGAAGCGGAACGACTCACCCGCCAGCCGGTCAATGTTCGGCGTTTCCACCGGTCGGCCGTAACAGCCGAGATCGCGGCCAAAATCGTGGGCGACGATATAGATGACATTCAACGAAAACAACTCCTGAAAATACAACGCGCGACGCATCGGTCCGGGCCCTGATGCACCGCGATCAGGGCCGCTGTGCACTTTGCGGCTTCCAGTGGTAGATCAGTCCCTTGCTATAGGCATCATCCATGCAGTGCACGCGGTACCGACCATCGGATAGCCGTGTGGCGTTGAGGGTGCCGGCCATGTCCACCATCGCTCGATCGCTCACCGGCGACTTCGGCTGCATCGTGCCGACCAGACCACCGTCTGCCTTGTCGTAGATGAACACAATCGGTCGGCGAAGCGGGTCGTCTGTCTTGCTCTTGCTGCCGATCACCAGGAACACGTAGTCGCCGGCGATGTCCAGCGACAGGGCCGCCTCTCGGTCGGCCTCATCGTCCCACGGCGTGTCAATCCGCCAGGCGAGCGTCGGCTCGTCAGACCAGTGGTCGTATCGGGCGAGCACCTTGCCGCCCTTCTTCCAATAGCCCTGGAGGCGGCTCTGCTTGAGGGCGTTCGGCCGGTCCTCGGTGTAGCCGGTCAAATACATCGCGTCCTGCTCCCCGTCATACATCGCCCGGCGGAGAGTGGTGAACGGTTGGGGGCGGGAGGTGAAGCGGGCGCGGTCGTAGCTCCAGGTCGGCAACCCGTCGTCGACCTCGGCGGGAAAGCGGATCACCCCGCCGCTGCCGGAAAGGTAGACATCTGCGTTGTCGTCGAGGAAGTAGCCGGCCCGCCAGGTGTCTTTACCGTCGGGCGCGGCCTGGTACTCCTCCGGGTCGGCCTTGCCGTCGCGGTTCGCATCGACCCACAACCAGCCGCCTGCGGGAGAAAACCCGGCATCCGATGGCAGCTTACTGTCCCCTTTTCCAAAGAAGGCGTAGGGCACGAGCGCGGGCACATCCGGCTCTGAGGACGCGCGGAGGACGGCGAACGATTTTCCCGATCCACCGATCAAGCCGATCAGCAGCCGACCTTCGACCTCGACCGCCCGGACCGAGGCCAGCGGCATGCTCGCGCACGGCTGGTCGGGGTAAAGGCCGGCCGGCCGCGTATCGGCGATGAGCGACCAGTGATCGTTCCCGCTCTTGCCGCTGACGTCCAGCCCCGGCCAGGCCGCGCCCCGCCGGGCCCCTTCGGCGGCGGGAACCGTCGGGTCGCCCGACCGGTTGTAACGATAGAGGAAACGCGGCGAGTAGATCAGGTCAGGGTTGGCCGGGTCCGTGGCCAGACTGTCGGTGAACATCAAGCCCGCCAGGGCCCAGCGCGGCTCGAGGTCCGGGCCGAGGCATCGCAGCAGGAAGTCGGGGCCTCGCGGCGGGCTGTCGGCGACGTAGAGGTTGCCCGCATCGTCCACGCCGACCGCCAGGGGTGAGCGGAACTTGGGGCCCGCCACGGTCGGGTCGTTGAACAGCCCCGGCCTGCCGGCCTTCGTGCCCCCCTGAGCGCCGATGGTCTCGACCAGCGAGAATCCCGCCCCCCGCAACTCGAAGACCTTGATGTTCCGGTCGGACCCCAGGTCGCAGACGAGCAGGCGCTCGGTCGGCGCGGTGCGGTCCAGCGCGAAACCGGCGGGGATCATGCCTTCGGGGGGCTCGATCCGGTGCGTGACCGAGCCGTCGGTGATGTCTACTCGCAGCAGTTCCGTCGGCCCCGTGTCTGTCGCTTGCCGCGACGCCCACACCGTGTTACCCCTGCCCTGCGCAAGCCGCTGCACACCCGCGAGCGGCAGGATCCCCCGCGGCGATTGTTCCTTCGTCGGCGCCAGCGTGTCAACATCGAACAACTGCAAGGCGTCTGACTTCTCAGTCCCGACGACGAGCTTGCCGCCGACCACGGCAAGGCCCGTCACCGGCTCGCTTCGGCTGACTACGAGCTGCGCCCCATGTTCTCCGTAACCGTTCGTGAAACCGGCGGGCTTGCCGGTCGCCCGGTCGTAGCGCCGCACGGCGTACCATATCTCGCCGGCCTCGGGACGGTGGGGCAGGCCCCAGCGGTTGTCCGGCCGCCAGTTGCCCCCCGTGAGCTCGAAGGCGACGTAGACGTGGCGCTCATCGGCCGTCACCGCCACGCCGCCCGTATTGTGGGGCGCGTCAAAGATGTTGCGCAGCTCGCCATCCCGGTAGGCGCTGATATGGCTGCCGCGCTCCTCCCAGGTGGCATTGGTGTAGCAACTGCCGTCGGGGGCGACGTACATCGTGGACGCGTAGCCCTGCACCCGGCGTGGGCCGAACCTCTCGCTTCTCCGCGGGGTCTGGAAGACGTGTTCGCCGCCGTAGGTGTTGCCCACCCAGTCGACGGTGTAGGCATCGCCCAGGTCCTTTCGCTGGTAGTTCGGTTCCGCTGCGCCCGGAACAGCGATGACCAGGCAGATCAGGATTGCGGTGAGCAGAAGGGGAACACGCATATTGCAATCGCCTCGCGAGTTCGTGGCATGCGGGATCACGCGGCATCGCTCAGGACCAATGCCCGTGGGGTGCCAAAATCGTGCCGCGCCGGTTTCCCGCCGCGGCACGCAAGGAAAGCTTCACTCACGCCCGGCGGCGTCGGCGCAACGCCAGCAGGCCGCCTAC
>CAYFQS010000109.1:0-6740 GCA_964345245.1 uncultured Planctomycetaceae bacterium
TGTAAATCTGTTGGCGTATGCCTTCGGAGGTTCGAATCCTCCTCCGCCCATTTTCAACCTCCCGTGAACAAACAGCACGTGCATGCACGGGGCCTGACACAGCGTCGCCCGTTACAAGTATCGCCGCGGTGGGTGCGGGTTCGGCCGGCCGGCCGGCCGGCCGGCGCGACGGCTTTCGGGTTGCACCGGGGATCACACACGATCACGGTCAACGCCGGAAAAGTGGAACAACCGCTCCATGCGATCAATCATGCAATGAAAGCCCTTTCGATGGAGGTCGACATGATCGAGCGATGGCGACTGGCGACGTTGGCAGGTCTGGCGGGGGCCGATGGCTGAAGTGCGTCTTCGCGGCCGGCGATATCACCTCGGACACGGCGAGCCGACGGTCGGCCAGCTCGCCGACGGTGCCGCGAACGCCGACCTCCGGGCGGTCGACGTGGAGAACCTCGCCCCGCATTACGCCCGAACGCCGGCGTGCTGGTCGGCCAACTACGAGGCCGCGTGGGACCGGGTGGTCGAGGTGTACGACGAGGTCTTCGCCCGGATGTGACGGCTGTACCTCAGGGGAGCCGAGGGAGCGTTCCGCTGGGGCGGGCTTCAGCTCTGGCAGGCGGTGCTGTCCCACCGGGCCGAGTTTCCCCTGGCCGCTCGATCGTGAGGTCGGTTTGGGGCGCGATGCGCAAGACCGCGGGAAGTCCCGCCGCGGTCGAGCGGTCAAGTCGTCGGCGACCGCCATGCGATCAGGCGAGTTCGCGAAGCATCGTCTGTAACGGGGATCAGTACCCGCGTTCGCGCTGCTTGGCCTTGTCGGACTCGTTGCCGATGATGTAGCCGGTGACAGCCCCGGCGGCGGCGCCGATGGCCGCGCCTTCACCGGTATTGCCGCTCTGATGCCCGATGATGGCGCCGAGGCCGGCCCCCCCGGCGGCGCCCGCCGCAGCGCCCGTCCGGGCGTCATTCTGGCAGCCCATCGGCAACACGCACAAAGCGGCGATCAACATGCTTGCAAGAAAAGCTCGCATTGCAATACTCCGTGGTTTTCTCGCTCAATTCATTCTATGCGGCGCATCCGACCGTCTCGACCGTCTCGACCCGCGGCTCGACCTCCAATCGTATCGGACACAGACACCGGCCGATTGAGCGGCGATGAGGTTCGACCTGTTCGTCGTCGCAGATCGTCGGCGCGGCCCGCTGAAGCGGGCCGCGCCGAGGGGATTGCGGTATAGTTGCAGTTGGTCGCCCGCTCGACGATGGAGTTACCGATGCAACACTACCAGGAACCGGCGCGGACGCTGGCGGGACGCGAGTTCGACGTGGTCGTCGTCGGAGGCGGAACGGGCGGGGTGATCGCGGCGGTCGCCGCGGCTCGCAACGGCGCGCGAACCGCCCTGATCGAAGCGAAGGGCTACGTCGGCGGCATTGCCGTGGAAGGCGGCACCGCCCTGCACAGCTTCTTCAACCTGTGGAAGGCCTTCCCGAACGTCGAGAGGCGACAGGTCGTGCGCGGCCTGCCGCAGGAACTGATCGACCGCCTCGATCGCGTCGGCGGGACCTGCGGCCACGCCGAGATGGCCCGCGGCTACGACTACGACAGCGTCTGCACCGCCATCGACACCGAACTGTACAAGCTCGTCGCCCACGAGATGCTCGTCGACGCCGGCGTCGAGGTGTTCCTGAACACCTTCCTGGCCGGGGCGATCGCGGACGGCGGGCGGATTCGGGCGGCGGTGACGGAGAGCCGGGCCGGCCGGGAAGCATTCGCCGCGAGGTGCTTCGTGGACTGCACGGGCTACGGCGATCTCGCGGCGGCGGCCGGGGCGGACTACGACGAGCCGAACGACCATCCCGTGGCCAACAGCATCGGCGTGGGCGGGGTGAACCTCGAAAGCTACGCCGAGTTCCTCGAGTCACACCACGCCCTCACCCAGTACTGCGAAGGCCGACGGGAGGGGCGCGACGGGTGCATCGTGCGGCTGGACGGCCGGCGGGCGAGCATGCCCGAGACGTTCGCCGAGGAGGCCGGCCGCATCGGCATGGCCATGGTCACCACCTCGGTCCGCGACGACTATTTCATGTTCATCAAGCTGAACCTGAAGCTGCCGGTCAGCCCGACCGACCGCGACGCGGTGAGCGAGGCGGAGCTGGAACTCCGTCGGCGACAGCAGGCGGCGGTGGAGCTGTTCCGCCGATTCGTGCCCGGCTGCGAAAAGGCGTTCATCGCCCGCACGAGCCCGTCGCTATGCATTCGGCGGGGGCGGCGGATCGTCTGCGATTACGACATCACGCTCGACGACGTGCTCGGAGCCCGGCACTTCGATGACGATGTGATGTGTTACGGCTTCCACGACTGCGCCCCGCGACTGCAGATCACAGACGGCGGGACGTACGGCATCCCCTACCGCGCCCTGCGGGCGGCGGGGCTGAGCAACCTGCTCGTCGCGGGGATGCTGATCACGTCGGACTGGGACGCCCACATGTCGACGCGGAACACGGTCTGCTGCATGGGCCAGGGCCAGGCGGCGGGCACGGCCGCCGCCCTCAGCGCCGCCGCCACCGACGGCGACGTCCGGGCCCTGCCGCAGGCCGACTTGCGAGAGGCGCTCGAAGCCGGGGGCGTGTACTTCGAGCGATAATCAAAGGACAACATGGCTTGACATTGGGTGGCATAATCCTGTTATGCTCAATTCATTCCATATCGCGATGCTCGACTCTCCGGGCGAGTTCGTCCAGGCGGAAACCACGCGGGGCACTTCGAAGGGCAAGCGAGTATTTCCGGTCCCTCGTACGGGAAAAGCTGCTCCGGCAATCCGGCCCCGAGCTTGTAGCCGAGTTGCTGCGTCGCCTGAACCGGCACGAATCCGAAGGCGGCACGCCGGTGGACGAAGCCCTGTGGGATCGGCTGAAGCAGCGATGTGAACGCCTGCATTCCGGGGACGAAACGAATGCGAACCGCTGAACTCGCGCCTGCAGAACGCGGCGCTACTGGAGATCGCCCACGGTCGGCTCGCCCGTGGTCGGGTCGATGGTGATGGTCACCGACCGGCCGCCGGCGGAGAGGGTCACGGTCGCGGGCGTGGTCTGGTCGAGTTGGCCGTACATGTCGAACCCCAGTTCCCCGTCGCCGCCCACGTCGAGGTTGGACATCCACACCCCCTCGAGTTGCCCCGCCCGGCCGTCGCCGAAGGTCACCACCCAGGGCATCCGGTCGACGGGGTTGGTCACCGGCGTCCCGGTGTCGGACGCCGGGGCGATCAAGTATCGACCGGCGTTGGCGTCGAACACGACCACGCGAAGATCGTCGGGATGAGCGATGCTCTGCATCTGGGCGTAGCACAGGTCGGCGACGAGCAGGTCGGCGGCGGCCCGCAGTCGGCTCGACGCCATCCCGCCGACCATGGGAATCACCAGCGCCCCGATGGCCAGGACGATCACCACGACGACGACCACTTCGATGAAGGTGAACGCGGCAGTCTGCTTGGGTCGATCCACCATGACGGTGACTCCGGTTCAGGCGGCGGGCCGCCGGCGATCCCGAAGGACCTGCCGGGAACACCCCGGTGACCGCGCCTCACATCCATCATCGGCAGACGCCTGCGGCCACTTTGCCCGCACAACCGTTACGAGCGGCGCAGAACGAGCGGATTTTTCCGCCGCTGTCCTCACCGGCGCGCCCCCGATGCACTTATATCCGATGGATGTCAATGAGCCGCAACGCGTCGGCGGTCTTCCGCCGCTTGGGGAGAGGTCCACCCATGGAACATCGACACCATCGCCATCGCGCCTTCACGCTGCCCGAGGCCCTGATTGCCTCGGCGATCCTCGCCTTCGTCGTGGCGGCGGTGTCCCAGGCGATCGTGGCCGGCCAGATGCAGAGCTACGCCGGCCTCGACGAGCAACGTGCCATCATGCTCGGCGAGGAACTCATGGAACGCGTGCTCGCCATGGACTACCTCGACTCCGAAGGGGCGACCGGCCTCGGACCCGATCCCGGCGAAAGCGCCTGGACCGATTTCGACAACGCGGACGACTTCCACGGCTACGAGGAAACGCCCGGCAACCTGATCGACCCGATGGGCATTCCCTACGACCGGGAATTCCAGACCTACACCCGCAGCGTGACCACCGAATACGCCACCCTCTCGATCACCGGCTTCACCGAAGACGTGAGCGGACTATCGGTCACGGTGACGGTCACGAGCGAGCAAGGACAGACATGGACGTTAACTCGCTTCATCCCGGAACCGGCGGAAACCGCCGAGGAATGACCCGCCGGCGCTTTCGCGGCCTGACGCTGGTCGAGCTGATGCTCGCCCTCGGGCTCACGGGCATCATCGGCGCCGCGGTGGCGGCGATGCTCGTGTCCGTTTCCTACGGCACGTCCAGCCGCACGGACATGCGCCGCGTGCTGGTCAAGCACAAGATGCTGGCGACGCGGCTCGCCGCATCAGTGCGCGGCTCGCGCCAGGTGCTCGATGCCGGGGACGGCTGGCTCATGCTCTGGACCACCGACGCCGACGGCAATGAACAGCCCAACGTCTCAGAACTCCAGTACGTCGAACTCGACGCCGAGACCGGCGCGCTTCGCTCGCATCGGGCTGAGTTCCCCGGCGGGTGGACGCAGGACCAGGTCGACGCGGCGGACACGGCGTACGACACCAGCGCTGACTGGGCGAGCGTCGCCGAGTCGTTGGCCGAGCAGACCTACTTTGCCGGCGCCCTGTGGGCGACCGGCATCAGCGACCTGACGATCACGCTGGAC
Organism: uncultured Planctomycetaceae bacterium; assembly: GCA_964345245.1. Taxonomy (GTDB): domain Bacteria; phylum Planctomycetota; class Phycisphaerae; order Phycisphaerales; family Zrk34; genus CAYFQS01. The sequence continues at coordinate 4,763 of CAYFQS010000109.1, forward strand.
AGCGACCAGCCCGCGACCGCGCGGCTGGTGAACTTCCGCGTCACCGTCGACGCGGGCGACCTGAGCGAAACCGCGGTGAGCAGCGCCGCCCTCCGCAATCGATGAGCGCGACCATGAAGATGACCCGAACCCGCATGGCGGATCGACGCCGCCGGGCCCGCCGGCGCGGCGCGGCCCTGATCCTGGTGATGCTCGCGGTGGCCATGGCCCTCCTGCTCAGCTACACCTTCCTCGCCGGCCAAAGCACGTCCGTGGCGATCACCCGCAATCTCGAGGACCACAGCCGCGCCCGCCTGATCGCCGAGACGGGGCTGGAGTCGACGGCGGCGTACCTCGAATCCGGCGCCGACTGGCGGACCGAGCACAGCCCCGGGCAATGGGTGCGGGCCTTCGGCTACGCCGGCGGCGAGTTCGATATCGATGTCGAGGACGGGGTAGACGGCCGGGGCGACGGTGATTTCACCGATGACGAGTCCGACCTGATCACCGTCACCGCGACCGGCCGGCACGGCGGGGTCAGCCACACCGTGCAGGCGGTGATCACGCCCGGGGCGAGCCGATCGAGCCGCCTGCTGTTCGTCGTTCCGGAGCCGGGCGATTTGAGTGCTCACGACGAACTGAAGAAGTCACTGTTCGAGTCGTGGGATTACACGGTGGAACTCATCGCGGCCGACGAGGATGAATCGAACCTGCTCGTCGCCGCGACCCGCAACGACGTGGTCTACGTGACCGAGGAAATCTACTCCAACGACCTGAACGACAAGCTGCTCGACGCACCCGTCGGGGTGGTGTGTGAAGAGGGCTACCTGAACGATTCCTTCGAGGTCAGCGACGCCAACGGGCAGGACCACACCGGCTCGACGATCGACATCACCGAAGCCGGTCACGACATCACCTCGCCCTTCGGCGACGGCGATTTGGTGATCACCTCAGCGGCCACGGATCTGCGTCGGCACAGTGGCAACCTGGCGCCCGGGGCGCGGGTGCTGGCGGAGATTGACGGCGGGGGCACGCCGGCGCTCGTCGTCGTGGAAGCCGGCGGAGAACTATGGGACGGCACCGGCGCCGCGGGGCGGCGCGTGCTCCTGCCCTGGGGCGGCCCTACGTTCGACGCATCCACCCTCAACAGCGACGGCCAGCTCCTGATGCGCCGCGCCGTCGATTGGGCCCGCCAGACACCCGACACCCGCGGGCCCCTCGCCCGCTGGAGCTTCGAGGAAACGCACGGCAGCACCGCTGAAGACCTCGTCGGCAACCTCGACGGCGAGTATCACGCCAACGCCACGCTCGGCGACGTCGGCGTGCTCGGACTCGCGGTACGCATCTCCGACGAGGACGAAGGTCACATTGTCATGCCCCACTCCGACGAACTCCTGCTGCCGGACGGCACGGTGTCGCTCTGGTTCAAGCCGCAAAGCGTCTGGTCGCGGCAGGGGCTGCTGTCCAAGGATTCGACCGGCTACGGCACCGGCGGGCACCTGACGATCTACGTGGAGGACATGCGCCTCAAGGTCCGCCTCCAGAGCGAGCGCCGCAGCTATACCCTGCGCTCCGGCCGGGACGTCGACGCCGACGAATGGCACCACGCGGTGTTCACCTTCGGCAGCCGCGGGGCGAAGCTCTACCTCGACGGCGAACGCGTCGACAACGACAACTATACCGGCGGGCTCGATGGGGGGCCGTCGAACGCAGGCAACCTCGAACCCATCGTCATCGGGGCGAACAGTTGGGCCAGCGATGATCGGTCGGCCGAACCCCTGCGTGACCGCTTCGAGGGCGCCGTGGACGACGTACGGATGTACGACCACGCGGTGAACGCGGTGGAAGTCGCGTCACTATGGGCCGAAGGCCAGCCGGAAGATGATGAAGACGCCGATCCGCAGTTGATCGCGCTGTATGAATTCGACGAAGTGATCGAGCAACCGCGGCTCGTGGCGCACTGGTCACTGGACGAGACGAGCGGCGCGACGGTGGCGGA
>CAYFQS010000109.1:6840-10167 GCA_964345245.1 uncultured Planctomycetaceae bacterium
CATGACGACCAGCTCATGCTCGACCGCGGCACGATCTGCTTCTGGATGCGGGCTGACGACACCAACCGCAAAGGCGGGCTGGTCAGCAAAGACTCGCTCGGGTTCGACGGCGGCGGGCATGTCCACATCTTCACGCAGCACGGTCGCGTGTACGTCCGAATGCAGGAGTTGTGGCGAGACCACACGATACGCAGCCACCGCCTCGACGACGACACCTGGTATCACGTGGCCCTGAGCTTCGGGCCCGACGGGATGAAGCTGTACATCGACGGCCGACTCGTCGACAGCGATGACTACGCCGGCGGGCTCGGCGTCTCGGCGGGCGGGTCCGGCAACACCGAGCCGCTCGTCATCGGGGCCAACAGTTGGCTCACCCAGGACGGCCGCGACTGGCCCCTGACCGATCACTTCGAAGGCGCGATCGACGACTTGCGGATCTACAACCGATCGCTCAGCGAAGGGCAGTTCACCGACCTCGCCGCCGGCCAACCGATGCGCCCGAGCACCGGCCCCGGCGACAACGTGGTCGACTCCAGCGGGTTCGGCGCGGCGGTGAACCTCGTCATCGACAACACCGACCCGATCACGTGGATCGAGGGCGGCGGGCTGCGGATCGACACGCCGGTCAACATCCTCTCCATCGGCGCGGCGGGCAAGCTGTACGACGCCCTGACCGAGACCGGGCAGATGACCCTCGAGGCGATCTTCACGCCGGAGAACGTCAGCCAGAACTGGGCCCGCATCGTCACTCATTCCGACCGCAACGATCGCAACTTCACCCTGGCCCAGAATCGCGACCGCTACGGCTTCAAACTTCGCACCTCGCGCACCGGGAGCGGCGGCGGCGACACCGTGACTTCCGACGACGTGCTCACCGAACAGACGCTTCAGCACGTGATCGTCACCTACGACGGCGAGGCGATCCGCGTGTATCGCAACGGCGTGCTCGAACTCACCGAATCACAGGAAGGCGAGTTCGATAACTGGAACAGCGGCTATCGGTTGTCCTTCGCCAACGAAGTCGACCGCAACAAGGGCTGGCTCGGCACGCTCAGCCGCGTGGCCGTCTACGACCGCGCCCTGAGCCCGTTCCAGGTTGAAGACCTGTTCCGCGGCGACCCGCCCGGCAACTACGACGACGAGGAAGACCTCTCCTACTCCGTCCGCTGGATCGAGCAGCCGTAGCCCCCGCATCTCGCACCCGCAGGTTCAACGTCCCATCGGGATGGACGGCGAGCGGTGGCATCCGGACCTGCGCTGAAGCTGCGGTCCGGCTTGTGTGGGGAGGAGGGGCGATTGCGGGCGCGCAACAAGACGCCGGCCGGGGCGCCAGGGTTTGATTATTCAGCGCCGATCACTCGCTCGCCTGCACCCACTGCCGGGCCTGGTCGATCTCGAGCTTGTCGAAGTACTTGATCCTGGCCGTGGTGAAGGGCTTGCAGAACCCCGCCATGCCCCGCTCCCACTTCTTGTCCCCGACGATGGCGAGGCGCTCGATATCGTTGAAATGCTTCACGTCGAACTTGATGTCCTCCCACAGCGCGCCCGTCTCCCAGCCGTGGAAGTCGTCGAGGATGAGCAGGACGCGAATCTTCCCGTGCTCCTCGATCATCTGCTCGACCTTGGGGACGAAGGCCTCGTAATCGTTCCGCTCGAGTTTGCCGGTGGCGTGGACTTCAAGGACGCTGTTCTTCGGTTCCAGGGCAACGGACATTGCGATCTCCTTTCACCGATGATAGTAGCGAAGGGCGTCGGCGGAATCCCCGGGCCGGGCCGGCAAGGCGATGAGAATGGAACGTTCACCGATACGTCGGGCCGGACAACCAGGGGAATTGGACGGACTCTGGAAGTTTGCCCTATAGTCATGAGCGGGAGTTTGCGGTAGGACTGGGCCTTGAGGGAGCGGGCCCGCACCCGCCGGTCGAACCCCTCGTGTTGCAGGACTCACGGCATAAACAAGGAAGAAACGACGATGGTGGGCAAAGCCAGGAAATCGAGCGTGGCGGTCACGGGCAAGGCCGACGTAATCCTTGTGGATGACCACCCCGTCGTGCGTCAGGGACTCGCGGCGCTGGTCAATCAGGCCGAGGGGCTCAATGTCGTCGGCGAGGCCTCCACCGCCTCGGAGGCGCTGGAGCTGGTCAACGACAAGCGGCCGCACCTGGTGGTCGTCGACCTTGGCCTCGGCGAGGGCAGCGGGATCGAGTTGATCAAGCAACTGCGGGCCATGCACAGCGAATGTCACGTGTTGGTGGTCTCGATGCACGATGACGAGTTGTTCGCCGAGCGGGCGATTCGCGCCGGCGCCGCCGGATACGTGAACAAGCAGAACGCCTCGGAAGACATCGTCCACGCGATCCGCACCGTGCTCCGCGGGGAGATTCACCTCAACCCCGCCATCGCCGGCACGGTCCTCCGCCGGGCGGTCAGCGACGAGGACGACCCGCAGGCCACCGCGGTGGAGCGGCTGTCCGACCGGGAACTGGAGGTGTTCATGCTCATGGGCAAGGGCCGCACGACCCGGCAGATCGCCGATCAGCTTCAGCTCAGTCGCAAGACGATCGACACCCATCGTGAGCACATCAAGACCAAGCTCCAGGTCGACAACACCAACGAACTGGTCCGCCAGGCGACGGTCTGGCTGATGGGCCAGACGGCGGAAGAGGCGGGGGGCGAGGAGTAGAGGCCGAACTCGAAACCCATTCCGATTTTCTGAGATTCAACCAAAAGAAAAGGCCCTCATGACCTTTAGGGTCACGAGGGCCTCAAAGTCGGCGATACCTACTTTCCCACTGGCAAGTAGTATCATCGGCGTAGCGAGCTTAACGGCCGAGTTCGGGATGGGATCGGGTGTTTCCTCGCCACTATGGTCACCGACAAAGGGCTGCGGGCGCTTCCGCGCCCGCAGTCCGTGATGACTGTGGATCAGGGTTCTGTTGCCTGTTTCGAGAGCGCGATCTCCACCTGGGTGGATGATCGGCCGGGGGTCGATGTGATCAAGCGGTCGACCGTTAGTACGGGTCACCTGAGGGCATTTCTACCCTTGCAGCTCCCGCCTATCAACCCGGTCATCTTCCGGGGGTCTCACGGGCCAGAGGCCCGGGCAACGCTCATCTTGGAGGGGGCTTCCCACTTAGATGCCTTCAGTGGTTATCCCTGCCACACTTAGCTACCCAGCGGTGCATCTAGCGATGCAACTGGCGCACCAGGGGTGTGTCCTTCCTAATCCTCTCGTACTAGGGAAGAATCTCCTCAGCGTTGCTGCGCCCACGGCAGATAGGGACCGACCTGGCTCACGCCGGTCTGAACCCAGCTCGCGTACCACTT
>CAYFQS010000110.1:0-10159 GCA_964345245.1 uncultured Planctomycetaceae bacterium
GCTGACCTGGGCCCCGAGCCGCTTGGCGGTGGCGACGGCCTGCAGCCCCGCCACGCCCGCCCCGACCACGAACACCTTCGCCGCCTTGATCGTGCCCGCGGCGGTCATCATCATCGGGAAGATCTTCGGCAGTTCCATCCCCGCCAGCAGCACGCATCGATACCCCGCCAGCGACGCCTGCGAGGACAGGGCGTCCATCGATTGGGCTCGCGTGATCCGGGGCACGAGTTCCATCGCGAGCAGCGACACGCCCGCCTCGGCGAGTTTGCGCACTTCGTCGGCGGCGGTGAGCGGCTCGGCGTGGCCGACCACGATCTGCCCCGGCTTCATCATCTCCACGTCAGCGGCGCCCTGTTCGGGGTTGGCCGCACAGGTGCGCACCTGCGCGATTACGTCGGCCTGATCAAACAGCTGCGGTCGCGACTCGATCACCTTCGCCCCGCGACCGGTATAGTCGGCGTCGATGAAGCCCGCGGCCAGGCCGGCCCCGGCCTCGACCATCACCTCGACGCCGGACTTGATCAGCGACGCGGCCGCGGCCGGCGTCACCGCCACCCGCTTCTCGCCCGGATACGTTTCCGTCGGCACTCCAACGATCATGAGTCAACCCCTGTGCTGTTCAGTCGCCGGCCACGGATTCGCCACGCTGCCGGTCCGTGGCGGGCCCGTAGCCGTGACAAGCTCCGGCATCGGTTCGCGCCGGATTCCCGGCCGCGTCAGTGCGAAATCGTAGCACAAAGGATCGCGAGGGCAAACCTGTTTCAGGGCGAAAGTAATATCAAGGGCGGTGCGAAGCGTCGACTGCCGCCGCTGCGTCCAGCCCAGTCGCCGGGCGATCCCGTGCAGGTGCGTATCCACCGGGGCGAGAAGTCGGCCGGCCAGGCGCGGGTTCCACCCGCCGGGGTCGATCCGGTCAGCCCGCACCATCCACCGCAGGTAGAGGCACAGGCGCTTGCACGCACTGCCCCGCGCCGGGCTGGGCAGCAGATGGTGCAACGGTTGATCGGCCGCGGCGGCGAGTTGTCCCGTCCATGTCGACATCGCCGTCACCAGCGTCGGGTCGTCCCGGCCCACGCAGTGCTCGAAGCTCCGGCCAAGCGATCCGTGGGCGCTTCGCAGGTCCCGCACCGCGCGGAGCAGGGCGGCCATCTCGTCTTCCCCGGTCACGCGATAGCGGAACCCGCGGAAGTCGTCTGCGATCCGCCGATCGCTCGCCCCGGCGAGGTACGCCGCCGGTGAAGGCCCGAGCCGCCCGGTCACCTCGTCGATGCCCCGCAGGATCGCCTTGACGTTGCCGTAGGCCAGCAGCGCCGCGACGAGTCCGACGACCTCGCGATCTTCCGGCCGACCGAACGCACGGACCTTTTCCAGCGGGTCCGGCGAGATGTACCGGGGATGGTGGTATTTCGCGTGAAGTCGATCGAGCCAAGCGTGGTGGGGCGAGGGTACGGGCATACGGGGGATCGTAGGAGGGCGGGGAAACCCGACGGGGAGAGCCCCGAAACGGGCAACCCGAAATCCGAAACTACGCCATCGCTGAGCCCGTCGCGGTTGGGACGGCGATACGATCGGACGGGATCGTCCCATTCGTCCTGCCGCACGATGTGTCCTTCGACGTGCACCCCCGTCGTTCGAGGTTTCGGGTTTGCCCCATTTCGCCGCGGCTTGATCCGCGCGCCATTCGCCGCTCTTGAACCCACCGAATCTTCCCCGCGTAATCTTCCTGCTACCCTGTTATCATACGGTGCTCTCGAGAAGAACGAAGGAGTTTCATTCATGTTGATTTACCTCTTGTTCGTCATGGCGCCTTCGCTGTTGATCGCCATGTGGGCGCAGGCGAAGGTGAAGTCGGCTTACGGACGGGCGTCGAAGATGAAGGCCCGGAGCGGGAGCAGCGGGGCCGAGGCCGCCCGCGAGATTCTGCATTACGCGGGGGTCGAAGGCGTCTCGATCGAGCGCACGCAGGGCTGGCTGTCCGACCACTACGATCCGAGCCGGCGGGTGCTGCGACTGAGCCCGGATGTGTACGAAGGGCGGTCGTTGGCTTCGCTGGGGATCGCGGCCCACGAGGCCGGCCACGCCCTGCAGCACGCCCGGAACTACGCCCCGCTCGCCCTGCGCAATGCCATCGTCCCGGCGGCCTCGATCGGCAGCTACCTGAGCTTCATCCTGATCATCGTCGGGCTGGTCATCGGGATGACCGGGCTGGCCTGGCTGGGCGTGGGCGCCTTCGCCGCCGTCGTGCTGTTCCAGTTCGTGAACCTGCCCTGCGAGTTCAACGCCTCGGCGCGGGCGCGGGCGCTGCTGACGGATCACGGACTGGTGACCGATACCGAGGACAAGGAAGTGAAGCGTGTACTCGACGCGGCGGCCCTGACTTATGTCGCCGCCCTTGTTGGTGCGCTGCTTCAGCTTGCCTACTATGCCTTGCTGGTCGCGGGAATCCGGGATTGACTCGCCACGCGAATGGTCCGAATTTCCACGGCCGGCGACGGGCCGCCTGAGCACAACAAGCTGAAAGGAGCTGAACCTTGGCAAAGAAGCACACCAAACGCAGTACCAGGAAAACCGCCAGCCAGGCCACGCAGAGCACGAACCAGAAGATTATTGACAATCTGGTGGTCTCCTACTGGATGGAGATCGAGACGGTCCAGAACTACCTGGCCAACAGCGAGAACCTCGACGGCGTGCGGGCGATGGAGATCAAGGAATCGCTCGAGCAGGACATCCAGGAGGAGTTGGGCCACGCCCAGCAGATCGCGGCCCGGATCAACGTGCTGGGCGGAACCGTGCCCGGCTCGATGCAGTTCAAGGCCGCGCAGAAGTCCCTCCAGCCGCCGAAGGATTCCTCCGACGTGGTCTCGGTGATCAAGGGCGTGATCGAGGCCGAGGACGGCGCGATCGACCAGTACCAGAAAACCATCGAGTTGTGCGACGGCGTGGACTACGCCACGCAGGACATGGCGATCACCCTGATGGCCGACGAGCAGGGACACCGGCGCGAGTTCGTTGGATTCCTGATGGAATACGACAAGTCCGCAGCCCGGCGGTACCGCCCGAGCTGATCCGCGGCGTTCGCGTGTCGAGAACCCTCCTGACCACCCATAGCCCCCAGCGCGAGCTGGGGGCTTCTATGCGCCGACTTGTGGAAAGATGCGTCGGGCGCCCTTGACGATTCGCGTTTTTGAGGTATCATTTTGTTTCGTTCGCGACCGTGCGCTATTGTTGCTCGACAGTCGCGGCAGGAGAGTTCTGCCTTGCCCAGTGACGCAGCCATCTAGGGCTCTCACCCGAACGGTCTGACCGGCGGCGTGAGAGCCGGCGGATCAGGCCCCCACCCCCACCTGAACCGCAGACGACAGTGAACCCCGGCGTGGCCGGCGCGGCGCAGGCCGCATCCCGACCATCGCCATGCCGGACGCAGCCACCCCAGAAACCAGCCGCCGGCGGCGAGCTTGCCGGAGACAGCAGAAGGATCGACCGATGCCCGAACTCAACCTCGTACGCAACTTCGGCATTGCCGCCCACATTGATGCCGGCAAGACCACCGTCACCGAACGGGTTCTTTTCTATACCGGCAAGATCTACAAGATGGGCGAAGTCCACGAAGGCACCGCCACCATGGACTTCCTCCAGGACGAGCAGGAGCGCGGGATCACCATCCAGTCCGCCGCGACCACCTGCAAGTGGCCCCGCCACGGCACCGAGTACCACCTGAACCTGATCGACACGCCCGGCCACGTGGACTTCACCGTCGAGGTCGAGCGGTCGCTCCGCGTGCTCGACGGCGCCGTGGCCGTGTTCGACGGCAAGGAAGGCGTCGAGGCCCAGTCGGAAACCGTCTGGCGCCAGGCCGAGAAGTATCACGTGCCGCGTCTGGCGTTCATCAACAAGATGGACAAGCTCGGGGCGAACTTCCAGTTCAGCTTCGAGTCGATCCGCGAGCGCCTCGGGACCAACCCCATCGCCGTCCAGATTCCCATCGGCGACGGCCAGGACTTCGAAGGCATCATCGACCTGCTGGAGATGAAGGCCTACCACTTCGACGCCTCGGAACTCGGCAGCAAGGTCGAGCAGCGCGACATTCCCGATCACCTGCGTGAGATGGCCGACCTGTGGCGGCACGACCTGGTCGAGAAGGCCGCCGAGCTCGATGAACAGCTCATGGAGAAGTACGTCGAAGAGCACGACATCTCCCAGGACGAGATTCGCAACGCCCTGCGGAAGGGCACGCTGCAGCTCAAGTGCACGCCCGTGCTGTGCGGGTCGGCGCTGAAGTACATCGGCGTGCAGCGGCTCGTCGACGCGATTATCGACTACCTGCCCAATCCCACGCAGGTGCCGCAGGTCCAGGGCTCGGATCCGAAGCACCCGTCGGAGAAGCTCACCCGGCCGCACGATCCCCAGGCCCCGCTCGCCGGACTGGTGTTCAAGGTGGTTTCCGACGCTCACGGCGACCTGACCTACACCCGCATCTACTCCGGCACGCTCAAGCGGTCGAGCCGGGTGCTCAACTCGACGACGGGGAAGAAGGAAGCGGTCAGCCGCATCTACGAGATGCACGCCAAGGAGCGCATCGCGCGGGAAGAGGCGGTCGCCGGCGATATCGTCGCCCTGATCGGGCTCAAGAACGCGACCACCGGCGACACGCTGTGCGACAGCAATGAGCCGATCGTCCTGGAGCGGATGGAGTTCCCCGATCCGGTGATCAGCATGTCGGTCGAACCGCAGAGCGCCGGCGACCGCGACAAGCTGGGCGAGGCCCTGGCGCGGATCAACCGGGAGGACCCGAGTTTTCATTTCAGCTACAACGACGAGACGGGCGAGACGGTGATGGCCGGCATGGGCGAGCTTCACCTGGAGATCATCAAGACGAAGCTGACGCGGGATCTGAAGATCGGCGTGCACATCGGCCAGCCGCGGGTGAGCTATCGCGAGTCGATCCAGGGCCACGCCGAGGGCCGCGGGTACTACAAGAAGCAGACCGGCGGTCGCGGGCAGTTCGGCGACGCGACGATCACGGTCGAGCCCTTCACGCAGGAGCAGGCCGACGAAGCCGAGCTTGATTTCACGAACCAGATCGCCTTCGAGAACAAGATCGCGGGCGGGGCGATTCCCCGCGATTTCATTCCGTCGGTGGAAGCCGGCTGCCGCGAGGCGGCGAGCAGCGGCGTCCTGGCCGGTTACCCGCTCGTGGGCGTGAAGATCACGCTGCTCGACGGCTCGTACCACGAAGTCGATTCCTCGCAGATGGCCTTCGAGGTCGCCGGTTCGCTGGCGTTCCGGGAAGCGATCCAGAAAGCCAGGCCCGTCCTCCTCGAACCGATCATGCGCGTCGTGGTCACCGTGCCGGATCAATACCTCGGCTCGGTGACCGGCGACCTGAACGGTCGGCGGGGCACCATCGTCGAGATGGAGCAGCGAGGCGACACGCGGATCATCACCGCCGAGGCGCCGCTGAAGGAGATGTTCGGCTACGCCACGTCGCTGCGGGGCATGACCCAGGGCCGCGCAGGTTACGCCATGGAGCCCTGCGACTATCGCGCGGTGCCGCAGTCCGTGGCCGAGGAACTGCTCGCGGGGGTGTGAGGGGGAGGTGAAATCCGGGGCGTCGCGGCTCGCTCGGCCCGCGGCTTCAAGGGGCCGGCCAACTTTCCGCACCGGGTCACTGGACTTACGCGGCTCAGGTATGCACAATCTCACATTCGCTGTGATGGGAGGCGACCTGGTATGCAGTCCATGACCTGGCCCGTGGCGAGATTGGGCAGCCGATTCGGCCTGCTCTTCGAACCCTACCGCCGACGGGTAATGCATTCGGCCCTCGGGCGGTTCCTCGATCGACCGCTCGACCTGGCCGTCGGCCTGGTGGAGCCCGACGGCACGCAGCGCGTGCTGCCGCTGACCCGGCACGGCGAGCCGCTCTACGCCGCCGAGCAGTTTGAGCGCATCAACTCCATCACCTTTCGCGGCCACAGCGAAACGTGGGGCCTGAAGTTCGAGTTCAACGTGCACAGCCCGTTCTATCCGCAGAACGAGCCGCTGTGCATCATGCCCGTGTTCTACATTGAGTGCCGCGTGACCTGGGCCCCGCGGGTGCGCTGGCGGGTCAAGAACTACCAGCCGCTGGAGAAGGTGCGGCTATTCATCCGCCTCTCGCGCCCGGAGACGCAGATCGATGTGGACGGCGGGCGGATCGACCTGAGCTACGACGTGCCGCTGAGCCCGCGGTACGGCGCGGCGGGCGGCGGGGCGGTGGAAGCCGACCAGACCGACGCCGCCGTCGCCCACGTCCGGGAGCGACTGATCAGTCTCAACGAAGGGGCCTCGGCCTCCGAGGGCGACGACGGCAGCCGCGGGTTGACGCTCGAACTGCCGGTCACCGAGGAGGGCAGCGGCACGAAGTGGCGGCTGGTGTGGGTCGCCCACTGCGGCGACGAGATTCTCCAGGCCGACGGACGCATGGGCCGCTTCCGCTACGTGCGGCACTGGCCGGACATCGACGCGGTCACCCGCGATGCCCTCGAACACCGCAGCGACTATTTACTGCACTCCCGGCGCTTCGAGAAGCTCCTGGAGCAGGCCCCGCTCGGCGCCGCCCACGAACACCTGCTCCACCTCGGCTTCCAGAGCTACCTGTCGAACACCTTCTGGTGCGATCTCGAGGACGGCAGCGAGTGGTTCAGCAACTGGGAAGGCACGTGCAAGTTCCACTCGACGATCGATGTGGAATACAACGTCTCGCTGTTCTATTTCGCCCTCTGGCCTCGACTGCTGGAACTGACCATCGATCAATGGACGCGCTACGGGCATGGCCACGAGGCATCCGGCGGAACGTACCTCAGCCACGACATGGGCAGCGACCTCATCGCCGACGGCCAGGCGTATCCGCACGCCATGGAGGTCGAGGAGAACTGCAACTTTCTGCTCATGCTCGACGCCCTGGTTCACTGGACGGGCGAGACGGTGCTGCTGGAGCGACACGCCGAACTCACCCGGCAGCTCGTGGCCTACCTGATCTGGACCGACCGCGAGGGCTGCGGCTTCCCGACCGAAGGCACGGCCAACACCATCGACGACGCGAGCCCCGCGGTGCAGTACGCCAAGCGGCAGACGTATCTCGGCGTGAAGCGGGCCTCGGCGTTGAGTTCGGCGGCCGAGCTGCTCGGCCGGGTCGGCGACGACGCCCTGGCCGAGCGCTGCCGGCAGGTCGCCGACGACGCGATCGACCGCATCGAGAAAGAGGCCTGGCTCACCGAACATTACATGGTCTGCACCGACCGCGACACCGCGGGGATGGTCGACGTGTGGACGGGCAGGCCCCTGGGCATGGTCCCGATGCCGGGCGCCGAGGGCTACTCGATCTACACCGCCAACGGGATGCTGCTGCCCGTGATGGTCGGTCGGTCGGCGCCGCTCCAGTCCGGCCGGCTCAACAAGGACCTGATCAACGCCACCCGTGAAACACTCAGCCGGTACGGCTGCGGCCACACGTCCGGCGAGGAATCGAGCGTCTGGATCAGCCAGAACCTCTGGCGCGACTTCGCCGCCCGCTATCTCCAGGTCAACCTGCCCGACCTGTGCGGTCACTACTGGGACCTCGAAGTCTTCTCCAACACCGGCGGGCAGAGCTTCGGGTTCGTCGACACCTACATCGAAAACGAACTGGCCTTCTATCCCCGCGGTGCGGTGGCGTGGGGCTACTTCCTCGCCGGGCCTCGCATCAGCATCGACCTGCTCGGCGGTCGGCGGGTGACGGTGAATCCCGACCGCCACATGGCGCAGCGCTGGCCGCTGCTCCCGCTGGCCGACTGGCAGGCCGGCCGCATCCCCATCTGCGTTGTCGACGACGATGGCAGCGCCCGCATCGAAGGCGAGATCAACCCGGTCGAAATCCTCGGGTAAACCGCGGAGCAGCCAAGGCGCAGCGGAAGACAGACGGTACCGAGCGAGGCGATTCAATCGCAAAGCCCACGCAGGCAAAGGCCGCGACGAAGAGGTGGTTCCCTTCGTGGCTTCGTGTTCTTCGTGGTTCCTGTTTTTGCCGGTCGTTGCCGCGTGCTCCTCGCGGTCGTTGAGATCGCCGAATCCCATCGCATGGCGAGCTCGCGGCGTCAGCCCTCCATGTCCGCCTCGTCGCTCGCGGGTTCGCCGCGGAGGAGGCGACGGGTTTCGACGGCGAGGCGGAGGCCGACGTGGTCTTCTTCGTCGACCACGACGTGGCTGCCGGCGAGTTGCAGTTCCCAGCGGTGCACGTGCCAGCGGCCGCGGGCGAGAATCTTCGCCCGGGGGGCCATTTCGCGGATGTTCTGGATCACGAGCCGGCAGGTGGTCGGGTCGGGCAGGGTGACGATCGCCGCCTGGGCGCGTTCGACGCCGACGTGATGCAGCACGTCGCGGCGACGGGCATCGCCGACGTGCCCCTGCACGCCCATGGAGATCGCGGTGCGGACGGAGCGGGGGTTGAGATCGAGCACGATGAGTTGATCGCAGTGGCTGTCGAGCAGCCCGATGGTCAGCCGCTGCCCGGCCGGGCCGAAGCCGATCACGAGGATGGGGGATTCGAGATCGGCGTGTTCTTCATCGGTCTCCTCGGACAGGAGCCGGCCGGTGCCCAGCCACCGTTCGACCCGCCAGGCGACCTGTGGGGCGAGGGCGACGAGGTTGGGCGTGAGGAACAGCGTCACGATGGTGGCAGAGAGGATGAGGCGGAACGACTCGTCGCCCATCACGCCGTTGGCCACCGCGACGCTGGCGAGAACGAAGGAGAACTCGCCGATCTGGGCGAGACTGGCGCCGGTGGCGACGGCACTGCCGATCGACCGTCGAAAGATCCGCACGATCCCCGCGACGATCAACCCCTTGCCCACCACGACGGCGGCGGCCACGGTGGTGAGCAGCAGCCAGTGTTCGGCCATCCAGGCCGGCTCGCTGAGCATGCCCACGCTGGAGAAGAAGAGGGTGACGAGGATGGTTCGCACCGGCCCGACGTCGGCCCGCAGTTGGGTGGCGAAGGGCGACTCGGCGAGCAACATGCCCGCGATGAAAGCGCCGAGCGCCGGGGAGAGGTGCAACTTGTGGGCGATCCAGGCCGACCCCATCGCCACCACCATGGCCAGCAGAATCGGCAACTCGCGGTTCTTCACCCACGTGCGCAGATTAAGCAGCCGCGGCATGACGAGGTTGAACAGCAGGTAGAAGCCGACCATCATCGCGATCACCGCGCCGACGGACTGGCCGATCATCCAGGTGACTTCGCCCGGCGTGCCGCCCTTGCCGAGCAGCGTGACCATGAGCACGAGCGGGACCACGGCAATGTCCTGGAGCAGGAGGACGCCGAGCGACGCCCGGCCGTGCGTGCTGTCGATCTCGGCCCGGTCGACGAGCACCCGCAGCACGCAGGCGGTGGAGCTGAGGGCGATCATGGCCCCGATGGCCAGCGACTCCCGCCCGCCGAGCCCGCACGCCAGGGCGACCAGCGCGGCGATCGCCGTGGTCAGACTCACCTGCAGCGACCCGCCGCCGAGCGCGATCGGGCCCATGCGCACCAGCCGCCGCCAGGAGAACTCCAGCCCGATCGAAAACAGCAGCAGCACCACGCCGAGCTCGGCGATGGTTTCCACGGCCCGGTGGCTTTGCATCCAGTTCAGCGCGTTGGGCCCGAGCAGCACGCCGGCGAGCAGGTAGCCGAGGATCGCGCTGAGCTTCAGCCGCTCCGCGATCGTCCCGAGCACCACCGCGGCGCCGAGCAGAATCAGTACGTCGAGCAGAGCGTCCCAAAGATGCATGGGCGTATTGTAGTGAAGTTTGCCGGCAAGCTGCGCAATGACCCGTTGCCGTCGCGCCGCCCAATTCGGAGCCGCGTTCCGTGAGCAAGCGATTCAGATCGCGCCCTTACGGTCGCGGCTCGGTTACGATCGCGGCTCGGTTGCGGTTATGCTGGCCCGGATGAATGCCGCAACCCGGGAGATGTTCCTCAAGAAGACCCTCGACGCCCGCTGGAACAAGCGGTCGGTGTCGATCGACGTACCGGTCGACGGGTTCAGCTCGCACCAGTTCGACGTCGGATCGCGCTTTCTGCTGCGGGAGCTGGAGAAGGCCGGCCGGCGATGGCGCACGGCACTCGACATGGGCTGCGGGTATGGCTATCTCGGGTTGTACC
>CAYFQS010000111.1:0-10055 GCA_964345245.1 uncultured Planctomycetaceae bacterium
GTCCGGCCGTCTGGAGGTAGGCGCGGGGAATTACAGTGAGCGCTACGTTTCGGGATCCGGACCTGCGCTGGCGCTGCGGTCCGGCTTGGGGGGGAGGGGCGATCGCGATATCCGTGATGTTTTCGGGACGAAACTCAACGGTGGACAGGGTTTGCAAAATCGGTGGGCAGGTGGTACTTTTCAGACCCCGGTCGGCTGCGGCGCGTGGGACGAGACGAAGCGCGACCCCGGCCCATCATGGAGTGTTGCTCATGCGCGCAAGGCCTGTCCTGTTGGCGATTCTTGGTGGACTGTTCATTCTCGGTGGTTTCGCGGCGCCGGTGGCGGCGCAGGCCCCGGAGAAGATCCGTGCGGAAGTGCTGATGGTCGACCGGCCGCTCGTTGAGTCGGAGACGGACCTGATTCGCCGGTATGTGGAACGGTGGGCGGGGCAGTTGATTGCCGGCCGCTCGCCGCAGAGCGTGGCGGCGGCCCGGACGAAGCTGCTCGATCCATCGACCAATCGCCTCGCCACGGACTATTTCCGCGAGGGCTACTCGGCGGCGGCGGCCACCGCCCTGGCGCCCGGACTCAGCGAGGACAATCCGATCGTCCGGTTCAACGCCCTCATCGTCGCCGGTGAGATTGGCAGCCGGTACATGGTCGATCTGTTCATCGAGGGGTTTGACGATGCGAATGCGGCGGTGCGTTACTGGGCGGCCCGCGCGGTGGCCATGGCCATGGAGCCCACGGCCGAAGTCGGCACGGAGCTGACCGCCGAAGACCAGAGCCGCGTGCTGACGGCGGTGACCGGGGCGATGGAAGAGGAGCAGTCGCCGCTCGTGATCGAGCAGATGTACCGGGCGTTAAGTCGGCTGACGATCGCCGAGGCGCGCACGGCGGTGCTGGACAAGCTCGAACAGCGGCTGTCGACCCACCGGGCCGGCCTGACGAACGGTCTCCGGGCCGACCTTGAGGGCCTTCGCGGTCTGCAGACCCAGTTGATCGTCCTCGGGGCACGGGGCGAGGACGTGCTCGCACCGATGAAGCGACTGGCGGCGATTGCGGGCAAGTATCTGCTTGTGGTCGGCGAGGCCCTGCATGGCGGGCAGGTTGGCGCCGACGTCCGGCCCGTCGGCGGTTCGGTGATCGAAACCGGCGAGCAGATTCTCAAGTCGTACCTCGACATGGTCAGCGACCTGGATGTAAGCCAGTCTCCGATCGTCCAGCCGCTGAAGCAAGGGCAGCTCGATCAGATGATGCTGCACATCTACGACTGGGTGGGCGGCGAGAATTCGCCCGGCATCCTCACGATCCACGGTGAGATTGACCGCGAGGCGCTGGCCCCGCCCGCGCCCGAGCCGCAGAACCCGTAGGTCCGCCGCCCCGCGGGTTCGGGCCTGGACCATCCGGTGAACCGATGCGCCTCGTCTGGCCTCTCGTCATTGTCGCGCTCGTGCTGGTGTTGTCGGTGGTGCTGGACGCACCGCCGCCGCGGGCCGATCTGAACCTGCCCTATCTCTCGGTGGAGACGCTGGATCCGCAGATGATGCGGGCAAGCGAAGACGTGCGCCTGGCCTTCGCCTTGTTCGAGGGGCTGTGTTCTTTCGAGCCGCAGCAGTTCCGGATCGTGCCCGGCGTCGCCGAGTCGTGGGAGATCTCGGACGACCAGCTCACCTACACATTCCACCTTCGGCGCGAGGCCCGCTGGTCGAGCGGGGATCCGGTCACGGCGGGCGACTTCGCCTTCGCCTGGCGTCTCGGGCTGATGCCGGACACCGCCCCGCCTTACATCGATTTTCTCATGTTCATCGACGGCGGGCGCGCGTATTTCGAGTGGTGCGTCGCGTCGCTTGAACAGGTGCAGGCGGTGGAGGGCCGGGAAGCCCGCCTCGCCGCGGCTCGACGCCGGGTGGAGCAGGCGGAGCGGAAGTTCGACGAGCTGGTCGGTGTCGAGGTGGTGGACCGGCAGACGCTGCGGGTCACGCTGGAACGCCGCGTGCCGTTTTTCCTGGAGCTTGCCGCGACCTGGCCGCTGTTCCCATTGCATCGGCCGACGATCGAGGCGTACACGCGGATCGACCCCGGCACGCTGATGCTCCGCCGTGATCCGGAGTGGGCCCGGCCGGGCGCGATGGTCAGCAACGGTCCATTCCATCTCGACCGGTGGCGGTTCAAACGGGACATCCGCCTCGCGGCCAATCCGCACTACTGGAATGCCGAGGCGGTGGGGGTCGAGACGATGGCCCTGCACAACTTCAAGGACCTGAACACGGCGTTCGTCGCCTACGAAACCGGAGCGCTCGATGTCATGATCGGTTGCGAGGCGCTGTCGTTCATGCCGGACCTGATCGAGCAGCAGGTCGGGGACGAGCGACGTGACGTGCATGACTTCAGCGCCTTCGCCACATACTACTACGTATTCAACACCCGGCCGACACTGGCCGACGGACGGAAGAACCCCTTCGCCGATGCGCGAGTTCGGCGGGCCTTCGCCATGGTGGTGGACAAGCGGCCGATCGTGGAAGAGGTGACCCGCCTGCGGCAGGAGATCACGAACCGGTTCATCCCGGCCGGTTCGATCGCCGGCTATGCGTCTCCGGAAGGGCTGGGGAGTCTGTCGGACGCGGCGACCGACGCCGAGCGCGAGGCGATGATCGAACAGGCCCGCGGTCTGCTTGCGGAAGCCGGCTATCCCGACGGCGATGGACTCGACGGTCTGCTGCTGATCTACAACACCAACGCCGGCCACGAGGCGGTCGCGCAGGCGGTCCGGCACATGTGGAGCGAACATCTCGGCGTGAAGGTCGGTCTCGAGGCCCAGGAGTGGAAGGTCTTTCTTCGTCGGCGGAACGCCGGCGAATTCCACATCGCCCGTTCCGGGTGGTTCGGTGATTACTCCGACCCGACGACGTTCCTCGACCTTTTCAAGACCGGTAACGGGAACAACGATGCGGGCTTCAGCGACCGGCACTACGATGGGCTGCTGGAGCAGGCCGCGGCCGAGCGCGACCTGGAGACGCGCATGGCGATCCTGAGTGAAGCCGAGCGCTACGTGATGGCGGAGAAGTTGCCCGCGCTGCCGCTGTACCATTACAAGATCGCGCATCTGTACGACCCGCAGCGTATCGCGGGGCCGTCCGAACATCCGCGGAACCTGCAGATGTACGGCACGTTCCGCGTGAAGAATTGACCCGGCGGAGGCGCATCGCGGCGGGATGGGCAAGGACCGATCGCCGCGCGGATGAGCCCCGCCTGTGCCGGAAAGCAGGACGTTGGACCGAAGCCCATGACCCGACTCCTCGTCTCACGCCTGGTGCAACTGCCGCTGCTGCTGATCGTGATCTACACGGTCACGTTCATTCTGGCGTGGCTGGCGCCGGGCAACCCGCTGGAGCGCGAGGGCCGCAAGCCCCCGCCGCAGGTGCAGGAGGCGATGCGGTCGAAGTACAACCTCGACGATCCGTGGGCGTTCTACGTGCAGTACCTGATCGGCCGGGAGGGCGGGGGCGGCGTGATCCGCGGCGACTTCGGTCCGTCGCTGTTCTACACCGACTGGCGGGTGAGCGAGATCATCGCGGACTCGTTGCCGGTGAGCGTGCAGCTCGGCACGGCGGCGATCCTGCTCGCCCTGGTGATCGGGGTGACCGCCGGGGTCACCGGCGCGGTGCGGCGAGGCCGAGCGATCGATCACGCGACCCTCGCCGTGGCGCTGATCGGCGTGTCGCTGCCGACCTTTGTGACCGGGGCCGTCCTCCTGCTGGTGTTCTGTCTGCTGCTCGGCTGGCTGCCCGTGGGCTGGGGGACGGCCCGGCAGATGATCCTGCCCGCGATCACGCTGTCGCTGCCGTTCGCGGCGTATATCGCCCGGCTCACCCGCCTCGGCATGCTCGACGTGCTGAGCAGCGACTTCATTCGCACCGCGCGGGCCAAGGGACTCAGCGAGCGCCGGGTGATCTTCGGCCACGCCCTGAAGGTCGCTTTTCTCCCCGTGCTGTCTTTCCTCGGCCCGGCCGCCGCCGCCGCCATGACCGGTTCCTTCGTCGTTGAGCAGGTGTTCAACATCCCCGGCATGGGGCAGCACTTCGTCAACGCGGTACAGAACAAGGACCTCATGCTCATCATGGGGGTGGTGCTGGTCTACGCGACGATCCTGATCGTCTTCAACCTGATGGTTGACATCGCGTACACCTTCGTCGACCCGCGGATCGAGGTGGAATAGGGCGGCGCTGCCGCGGTCGGCTGGAGCTTCTCGCCGCGTTCCGCACGCCACGGCGGGAGTGCCGCGTGTCGAACGGACGCCCGGTCACGCCACTGCGGCGGTCACCTTGTTGGCGGCGTCGGTGAGATCGGTCGCGGTCTGGAGGGCCTCGATCTCCTGCCCGGCCTTTCGCAGAATCTCGCGGGCGGGTTCGACGTTGGTGCCTTCGAGCCGCACGATGAGCGGGACGGTGAAGCCGACCTCGCCGGCGGCGTTGACGATGGCCCGGGCGATCACGTCGCAGCGCATGATCCCGCCGAAGATGTTCACCAGCACGCCCCGCACGTTCTGGTCGGAGAGGATGATGCGGAAGGCGGCGGTGACGGCTTCTTCGCCGGCCCCGCCGCCGACGTCGAGAAAGTTGGCCGGCTCCCCGCCGTGCAGCTTGACCATGTCCATCGTGGCCATGGCAAGGCCGGCCCCGTTGACCAGGCAGCCGATGTTGCCGTCCAGCTTGATGTAGCTCAGCCCGTGGGCGTTGGCGTCGAGTTCGGCCGCGTCCTCTTCCGCCGGGTCGTGCATCTCGCCGACCCGCTTCTGGCGGTACAGCGCGTTGTCGTCAAAGTTGGCCTTGGCATCGATGGCGAACACCCGCCCGTCGGGATGTTGATCGGTTGGCTCGGTCAGCACGAGCGGGTTGATCTCGAGCAGCGAGCAGTCGAGATCGTGGAACAGCCCGGCGAGGGCGAGCATGGCCTTGACCGCCTGCTTCGCCGCGTCGCCGGGCAAGCCCAGCTCGTAGGCGACCTGCCTTGCCTGGTACGGTTCGAGGCCGGTGAGTGGATGAATCGGCTGGCGGATGATCGCGTCGGGGTTCTCGGCGGCGACGGTCTCGATCTCCACGCCGCCGTCGGCCGAGGCGATGAGCACCGGCCCGCCCGCGGTGCGGTCGACGGTGAGGCCGAGGTAGTACTCGTGGGCGATGTCGACGCCCGCCGCGACGAGCAGCTTGCCGACCTCGACCCCTTCCGGGCCGGTCTGCGGCGTGACGAGGGGGCGGCTGAGCATCGCCGCCGCGGCTTGGGCGGCCTCGTCCGCCGAGCGCACGAGCTTCACCCCGCCGCCTTTGCCTCGCCCCCCGGCGTGGACCTGGGCCTTGATCACGCACAGCGACGCGCCTTCGCGGCTGAGTTTTCCGTACGCGTCGGCTGCCTCATCTGCCGTTTCCGCCACCAGCGCCGCCGGCACCGGCGCCCCCGCGTCCGCCAGAAGCTCTCTTGCCTGATACTCGTGAACCTTCATTCGCGATCCCCTGTAGCTTGATTGGCCGCATGATAGACCGATGGAGCCAAGCCCGAAACTCGAAGCCGGAAACTCGAAACCAGAAGGCCGCCGGGGCGATGACTTCGCACGCCATGCCGGCATCGGCCGTGTTCATGCGCCGTGCACGAACAGCGGCAGCGGCACGCGTTGCTCGTCCTTGCCGGGGTTGCTGGAGGGCAGCTCCGTGGGGACGGACATCTTGTAGGTCACCCCGCGCTGATGGTCGCGATACTGCCGTTCGGCGTTGTAGACGCTTGAGAATTTCCACAGCATGCGGGCGAAGTTGGTTTGGCCGTGCAGCAATCGGTCGATCAGGATGCCGGACGCGCCGCGCAGGGCCGCCCAGCTCAGGTGCTTGCGGTTGAGCACGGCCTGGGTTTCCACGATCTGGCGGTAGAACTCGTCGAGCGGCAGCTTCGTCGGCAGCACCGCGTGCTGCATGTCGAACAGCCGATAGTCCTGCGTGGTGAGCTGTTGCGATTCGCTGTGCCAGATTTCCGTGCCGGGGTAGGGCGTGCGCACCGTGCAGTGCACGATCTCCGGCACCTCCAGCGCCCATTCCCGCAGGTGGCGGAAGCGTTCGTGGTCCCACATGGGGTCGACGATGATATTGATCGCCACCTCGATCCCGAGCTGCCGGGCGACCTCCAGGGCCTTGAAGTTCGTGTTCGGGGTCGATCGTTTCCGGAAGGCCTTGAGCCCCTGTTCATCCAACGCCTCGATGCCGAGGAACATGTAGCTCAGCCCGAGCTTGGCCCAGCGACGGAACACTTCCTCGTTGCGCAGCAGCACGTCGCATCGGGTTTCGAGATACCACTGTTTGCGGATGTCGTGGCGTTCGACGGCATCGGCGAGCTCCATGCCGTGGTCGGCGTGAACGAAGGCCACGTCGTCGACGATGAACACATTCGGTTCGCGCACCTGTTTCAGGTCGTCGATCACGGATTCGGTCGACAGCTTCCGGTAGCTGCGGCCGTAGAAGGTCCACGCGGAGCAGAACGAGCAGTCCCACGGACAGCCGCGACTGAACTCGACCGACGCGCAGGGATCGAGGTGGCCGATGAAGTATTTGCGGCGTTTGGCGAGCAGATCGCGGGCGGGCAGGTAACGGTCGAGGTCTTCCAGGAGCACCGGCTGCGGGCCCCGACCTTCGCCGGTGACCACGCCGGGCAGCGCGTGAAGCCCGTCGTTGCCGGCGGCCTCGAGGAGCATCGGGGTCACGCGCTCGCCCTCGCCTCGCACGATGCAGTCGATCGCGCCGTCGCTGTGGGCCAACACCTCCTCGGGGATGAAGGAGACGCTGTGCCCTCCCGCGAAGGTCAAGCAGTCCGGCCGACGCTGTTTCGCCTCGCGCGCCAGCTCGATCACTTCCGGGATGTTCGCGAGGTAGTTCAGGCAGAAGCCGACGGCCTGCGGTCGCCAGTCCTCGACTTCGCGGAGGTAGTCGCGATGGCGCAGCACCTGCAGGTCGATCATGTGCACGTCGTGGCCCGCCTGCTGGAGGGCGGTGGCGACTCGGGCCAGCCCCAGCGGCTCGAGGCGCAGGTAGATTTCCGAGTACATCAGGGAACTGGGATACACCAGCAGGCACTTCATCGCTTGCCCCGTGATCGGGAATCCAACTCCCTGCAGTCTAGCGCCGGCGACGGAATTGTGGGGCGGTCGGGCTTTCATTTTTTGGGGTTTTGTCGTACCCTTGGAACTGCGTAGAGGGGTTGTTCGTTACGACCGTGAGCGGAAGGAGCGGTTCATGTTCGAGCAGGTACAGATGGCGCCGCCGGACGCGATTCTCGGGCTCACCGAGGCGTACACGGCCGATCCGAATCCCGAGAAGGTCAACCTCGGCGTGGGGGTGTACAAGGACGCGTCGGGCAAGACACCGGTCATGGCGAGCGTGAAGGAAGCCGAACGCCGCATCCTCGATGCCCAGGCGAGCAAGAGCTACAAGCCGATGACCGGCGACCCGAATTACGCCCGGCTCGTGCAGGAGCTGCTGTTCGAGGACGACAGCCCCATCGTCGCCCAGGGCCGGGCGGTCACCGCCCACACGCCCGGCGGGACCGGCGCGCTCCGCGTGGCCGGCGATTATCTCAAGCGGATGCACGAGGGCGCGACCCTCTGGCTCACCGACCCCACGTGGGCGAATCACCCGGCGGTGTTCGCCGCCGCCGGCGTGCCGACCAGAACCTACCCCTACTACGACAGCGAGAATCACGCTCTGGCGCTGGGCCCCATGCTGGAGGCGCTCAAGCAGGCGCCCGCCGGCGACGTGGTGCTGCTGCACGGCTGCTGCCACAATCCGACGGGCATGGACCCCTCGCCCGAGCAATGGGTTCGGATTGCCGACGTGCTGGCCGAGCGCGGCCTGGTGCCGCTGATCGACTTCGCCTACCAGGGTCTTGCCGACGGCGTGGAGCAGGACGCGGCGGGCCTTCGGGCCATCGCCGACCGCTGCCCCGAGATCTTCATCGCCAGCAGTTTTTCCAAGAACTTCGGACTCTATAATGAGCGGTCCGGCGCGTTGACCGTTGTTGCGGCCGACGCCGGCGCAGCGGACGCGGTGATCAGCCACGTGAAGCTGTGCATCCGGACGAACTACTCGAATCCGCCGGCCCACGGCGGCGAGATCGTGACCACCGTGCTCAACGACGAGGAGTTGCACCGTCAGTGGGAGTCCGAGGTCAAGGACATCCGCGACCGGATCAACGGCATGCGGGCCCTGCTCGTGCAGACCCTGGCCGAGAAAGGCGTGAGCGGCGACTATTCGTTCATCACCGACCAGCGCGGCATGTTCAGTCTGTCCGGCTTGACCAAACCACAGGTCGAGAAGCTGCGTAAGGACTACTCGATCTACATCGTCGGCAGCGGCCGGATCAACGTGGCCGGCATGACCGCTGAGAACATGCCGCGGCTCTGCGAAGCGATCCGCGCGGTCACGTGAGCCGCTCCACCCCCGAGACGAACGGAAGCCATTGCCATGATGCACGAAAATCTTCGAGGCGATCTTGAAGAGTTGCAGGCGCGGATTTTAACGATCCGCGACTCTCTTTGAGGTTGACAAAAAGACCGACCAGTTGCGCCAGCTTGAGAAGCAGATGGGCAGCGCCGACTTCTGGAACGACCAGGAAGCCGCCCAGAGGGTGATCGGCCAGGTCAAGGCGCTCAAGGCCCGCGTCGATCCGCTGCTGTCGCTGTCTGATGACGCCGGGGAACTCGGCGTGCTGCTCCAGCTTGCTGAAGAAGAGCAGGACCAGGCGACGCTGGAAGAAGTGGATCAGCAACTGACCAAGCTTGAAAATCGGCTGGAGCGGGCGGAGCTGCAGATGCTGCTCGGCGGGAAGCACGACGGCCGCAACTGCTACCTGACGATCTACGCCGGTGACGGCGGCACCGAGGCCAATGACTGGGCCGAGATGATGCTTCGGATGTTCCTGCATTACATCGAGACCCAGGACTGGTCGGTCGAGGAGGTCAACCGTCACGATGGTGAGGAAGTCGGGATCAAGGACGTGACGCTCCACGTGACCGGGGCGTATGCTTACGGCTATCTGAAGTGCGAGCGGGGCACGCACCGCCTCGCCCGCGTCTCGCCGTTCAACGCCCAGGGCAAGCGGCAGACCAGCTTCGCGACCGTGGACGTCGTCCCCGAGCTGCCGGACACCGACATCAGCATTGCCGAGAACGACCTGGAGATCGAGTTCTTCGCCCGGTCCTCCGGTCCCGGCGGGCAGAACGTGAACAAGCTCGCCACCGCGTGTCGGCTCGTCCACATTCCGAGCGGCCTGACCGTGGTTTGCTCGAATGAGCGAAAGCAGTTGCAGAACAAGAAGCAGGCGATGGCGATCCTGCAGGGCAAACTCGAGCAGATGGAGGAAGAGAAGCGAGAGAAGGAGCGCGAAGCCGAGCAGGGCGATCTGAAGATGGGCTGGGGCACGCAGATTCGCAGCTACGTGTTTTATGACAATCGCGTGAAGGATCTGCGCACCGGCCATGAAGTGGGCAACCCGCAGCGGGTGCTCGACGGGGACCTGCAAGGGTTCATTGACGCGGAGCTTCAGCGACGCGGCGGGCGCAACAAACCGAAACCGAAGGCGGAGGCGGCGGGATAACCCCCTCGCCACGATGGGACACAAGCGGCTGATCGATAAAAGGTTGTCGGGAATCGACGTTTTTCACTGGTCTGGCGTGTTACCATCGCATTACAATACGCACAATTGCCACGGATGGCGGTGGTGCGATGGGATAACCCGAGCCAGACACCACCGCCGTGGGCCGGACAGATGCTGTTCCACACGCCCTCGACCCGCGGTCCCCTGGATGGTGACGAACTATGAAGATTGACCCGCGATTTACCCGAGAGTCGGGGCGGGAGATTTACACCGGGAACGAGCTCCTGGTCAAAGGAGCCCTCGAAACCGTGGGCGGGATTCACCTGCTCACCGGCTATCCCGGTTCTCCCGTCGCGAGCTTTTTCGATACCTGTGAACGGATCGGCGAGCTGCTGAACGAGCGCGGCGTGGTGGCGCGCCACCACGCCGCGCTCGTTCAGCAG
>CAYFQS010000112.1:0-9990 GCA_964345245.1 uncultured Planctomycetaceae bacterium
CGCGATGGACATGGGCTTCGGGGCGTCGGGGACGACGCTGCTCAGCGTCGATCCGCGGGGCAACCAACGCTGGGGTCTGAAGTGTCTGGGTTTCGTCGATTCGTTCGACGTCGATCCGGCCAGCGACGGGACAATCCTCTACAGCACGCAGGAGATCATGTCCTTCGACCCCGAAGCGCCCGAAGGCGAGCACTGGGAACACCGGGCGATGACGGTCGATCCGATCCGTTACACCGATGACAACCGCGGCCCCGGCGGAGCGCAGATGGTTCGCGTGGACGGCCGCCGGCTGCTGGCGCATCATCCGCAGAGAAAAGGGTTTGCGCTGTATGCCTTCGAGCCGGGCGATTCGCACATCGCCCGGCCGGTCACGATGGACACGCCGGCCGCCGGCCAAATGCAGGAGCGAGCGGGCGGGGCGACCGGTCAGGGTCGCGTGGTGATCTTCAAAGGCACGGGCGGCTGGGCCTGGCATCTCGATAGCGAAGGCAGCATCTGGTCCGGCGACACAGGCGACAAGGTGATTCAGCGTTGGCGAATTCAAAAATGGACCGACGACGGGATGCCCGTCTATGACGTCGATAACCCGGACACCTGGCCGATCCCCGAAGGTTGGACTTCCATCGAACGCCTGGTCTATCTGCCGGCATCGGACACGCTGTTTCTGACCGGCTTCTCAGCGGACTATCCCAGCGAGTACGGCTGGGGATTGGTCGGTCGCGTCGCGGCGCGATACGACAATTGGGCCGCGAACGATTCACCCGACGAGCGATGGCGGGTCGAGGGTCTGCCGGTTGATCTGGGCACCGGTCGCCCAAGAGCATCGACGTCGCAGGCGATTACATCTTCTTTGCGATGGTCTGGCACAGCGACCCCGACCGCGAACCCGATTCGAACAACACCGGCCTCGACGGCAAGCCGCTGATGGTCCACGTCTATCACGCAGACACCGGCGAATACGTCGGCAACATGTGGGGACCGTGGAGCCCCCTGCCCATCGTGGACATGCGGCAGGGCATGAACGCCTTCCAGCGGTCCGACGGGCAATATCTGATCACCGTGGAGGAAGTCTATCGCGGGAAGAACATCGTCTACCAATGGCAACCGGAAGCGCCCTGATCGCCCGGACCGATGGTCTCGACAACCCGGTATGGAACAACACCACCAGAACACACGAACCGTAGAATCGCAGCATGGGTTGTTGCAGTATTTCGCGGTGCATCAGTGCTGAATAATGAGCACAAGCAAAGAAAGCATGAAAATAAAACACACGATAAACAACGACAGTTCCTTGGCAATTCGGACGGCCCATGCGAAGCCGGGTACGACTGGTGTCTGCCTGATCACGGGCATCTGCCTCATCCTCCTCGCCGCCGGCTCGGTCGTTCAAGCCCAGCAGACCCTCCATGTGCATGCGGAAGAGGAAACCCACACCGGGGAAACCCGGGACGCAAACATGGATGGAGAAGGGGATAACACCAGAAATACCACGAACAAAACATTCGTGACCGGCACCTTCTCGAATGCGGAAGATCACCGGGCGGCTGTCGTCGTGTTCAAAATCCCCGAACTTCCTGATGGCCAGGGGCTGGCGTCCTCGGATTTTCAGGTGTACCTCGATGGCATTGCGGGTGCCCCGGATTATCCGATCGACTTGTGGATCGCAAGAATCAGCAACCGTGACGAGGTGCTTGGCACCGACTACGGAATTGGGGACGGGTTTGAAGATCAGACGCTGGTCATGGAAAACCTGGTCACGCCGGCGAGTCCCCCCGGCTGGCTCACGCTCGACGAAGCTGCGCGGAAGACGCTTAAGCAGTGGCTGCACGACAACTACTGGCCAGGAAGTTATTTCGCCCTCCGCCTGACCGCCCGCACCACCCCGGATGAGATGGCCGATTTAGGGGGCGGCAACCGCTACAAGTTTCGCGCCAGTCATCCCGATTACCGGGTCGATGGCGGCAATGGCACGGAGCCGGCGTTGACATTGGCCACGGAGGACAACCCTGATTTCGGCGACCACCTGGTGGGGCCGGACCCCGGCCAGAGTTGGACCGTGCCCGGAACGGTGCGGGTTACCTGGATCGGCAACTCCCTCCCGCGGGGCGCGATCACCAATGACGAGCGCTCCCATGGGCAGCTCAATATCTGGGGCATCGAAGTGAGCGACGATGGCCGGGTGTACGCGGGGGGGCACAATGAATCCGGCCACGCGATATCCGTTTATAAGGATGGCGATCTCGAAAGTGATTTTATACCCAAAACCGCAAGTCAAGAAGGTGGCTGGAACTGGGGAACTTCGAACAAGGGGGCGGTCTCGTTCGACGAGGACTTCATGTACTCGATCAATGGCGGGGGAATCGTCAACAAATGGACGCGAAAACCGCCGTATGAGCAAGTCATGGTCAACGGCAAGATCGAAACCCCTGCCAATGAGATTGTCGTCAGGCACAACCGACTCTACCTGGTTGGCTATGAAGGCAAGAGCTCCGAAGGCGAGATACAGATACGCAACCTGGATGATGATTTTTCGCTGATCAGTCGTTTCAACGTACCGGGCGCCTACGACATCGCGGTGGAAAATGAAAACTCCATCTGGGTTTCATTGGGCGGAAAAGACGGCGCTGCCAACGAGGTCCGCAACTATGATGCCGAAGGCAATCGATTGCCCGGTGCGTTGGATGGATTCGGCAAGCTGATGGGCATCTCGATCGGCAATCACCAGGGGCACTTGATTGTCGCCGACGATGGGCCGGACAAACAGGTGTTGTTCTACGATATTTCCGACCCCGCCAATCCGGTTTTGACCAGGGAGTTTGGAGAGAAAGGCGGGATACTGAGCGGAAATCGCGGTGTTTTTGACAATGACCTGAAGTTTTACGATGTCCAGGACGCGGGCACCGATGCGGAGGGGAATATCTACACCCTGTTCTCCGTGTCCCCGCTGGAGAGTAGTTGGAACGGAAACATGATCAGGAAATACTCGCCCGATGGAGAGAAGATCTGGGAACTCTCCACCCATTTCGGGTGCCAGACTGCAAGCGTGCTTCCTTCCACCGACGGGGAAGAAATCTATGGTGTCGAGGAGGTATTCAAACTGGACCCGAACGCCGGCAACACGAAATCCGATCCGAGCTATCGCCACGGGTTCGGTGACCCCGACTGGAAGATTCATGCGATGAGCAAGAATGATATCAGCAACCCGGATGAGTTGAGGGAAAAGAGACAGGCCTACGGTCAATTCATCGGCTCTGCCGAAGCCCGGGAAATAAATGGGAAACGCGTCGTGTTTCGTCAAGACATGGGCAGCAATTCAACAGCACCTCAAGCTGGGTATGATTTGTTTGTTTTTGAAGACCGGCCCAGCATGATTTCTCACAACAAGGGCCAGATACAAGGGAATAAACACGCTTGGTATCCGGACCTGGACGGCAACGTATGGGAAGGCAATGCCGGCAACGATACAATTCGCATGCATGAGTTTGGCGGTTTCGATTCTGATGGAAATCCCGTTTACGAAGAATACGAGGAATACGAATATCCCGAGTGGTTTGCCGAGGTCACCCGAATTTTCTACGACACGGAGAACGATGTATTGTACCTCTCCGGATATTCGGAAGAGTCGTTGAACGATGAAAGGTGGCCGCATGGCAGGCTGCCGGTGAATGTCGCCGGCACCCATCTTCTGCGTTACAACGACTGGAAGCAGGGAAACCGGCAACCTTCCTACGCCGCGGAATTGCCCTGGGATGGTTCCGGACGCTCGCTGCCGCCCAAAACGTGGTACAAGGCCGGCGATTACATCTTCACCGCCCCCGTTCGTCCCAAGGACGGCGTGATTTTGATCTCGGTCATCGACGCTCATAGTGGCGAACTCGAAGGCACGATGAACCACCACGAGCAATTCGGCCAAACCGGCTGGGTCGATATCACCCGGGGCTTAACCGCCTTCCAGCGCTCCAACGGCGAGTATATCGTCATCGTTGAAGACAACGGGTTCTCCAAAAACATCGTGTACCGGTGGAATCCGGGTGATTGAATTGGCCAACTAAGCTGTGCCCCGCGGATTTCAACGGTATTGACTCCCCTGCAAAAGGAAACAAACACATGAGTCGGCAACTGTCCTTCGTAAGCTGTCTGAGTGTCGTGATGGCGTCGTGCGCCTTAGCGCAGCAGGAGAAAAACTGGAACGTACCCGGCGAAGTCCAGACTACCTGGATCGGCAACACGTTCAACGGGTACGGCGAGCATTCGCACGTCGGCCGGTGGGTGCAGAACAAATTCGACGACATCGAAGTCTCGCCCGATGGCACGGTGGTCAGCGCGGCGACCTATGAAGAAAACGGCCGGTGCACCAGTCTGTACAAAGACGGCGACCTGAACACCACCAAGTTCAGGCAATACAACGGAAAGGGCGGACACAAGGCCTGGGGCTGGGGGACGGCTTCCAGGGCGGCAGCGTTGTGGGAAGACGAAATCTTCATCGCCAACACCAACGGCGACCTGATGCGTTTCCGCTGGAAGCCCGGCGAGCGCGACTCGCAGACATACATCGACCAGACCCGCTACATCGAAGGCAGCACCGACGAGAAGTTGTCGAAGGAAGTACGCCAGAGCGGCGTGCTGGCGATCGGTCTGACCGCGAGCGACGGCCGCCTGGCTCTGCTTCGCGACAACGGCGAAATCGTGTTTTGGGACATCACCGATGGCTTTAAACAGACCGGTTCTTACACGCTCGACGGTGCGCGGGACGTGGCCCTGACGGCCGACGGCACGTTGTGGGCCGTGGACGGTGATCGGGTGATGCAGGTCTCAGAGACGGGCCGGATCGTGCGATCGATTGACGAGCCGGGCAAGCCCACCAGGGTCGACATCGCGCCGGACGGGCAGGTGGTTGTCTGCGACAATGGCCCGCGCCAGCAGGTGCTTGTATATGACGTATCCGGCGAGCCGCGGCTGGTCAAGGTGTGGGGCCGTGAAGGCGGCCTCCGTGCCGGCACACCGGGCGAAGTGGCCTCGGACAAATTCTACAGTATGCGCGGGGCCAACCTCGATGACAAAGGCAACCTCTACGTGGCGATGAGCATCGGCAAGTCTCTGGCCGGGGGAACCTGCCTCCGCAGCATCGATCCCAACAGCGACCTCCGGTGGCAGTTGTGGTCATTACCCGCGGTGAACGTGTTCGACGTCGACCCGGTCAGCGATGGACGGACCCTCTACGGTCCCAATTCGATCATCACCCTCAACGAAGACGCGCCACAAGGTGAACACTGGTCGGTGAAAGCGATCACCGTCGACGGGGCGCTCCAGAAAGGTCGCGGGAGCGCTGCCCTCCTGCGCCGGGTCAAGGGCAAGCGATTGCTCGCAACGATTGGCCAGATGGCCGGTGGCCCCAAGCTGTACGCTTTCCCGGATGAGGAGTCGCACCTCGCCGAGCCCGTCGGTCACTTCGACGGGGGCTGGGCCTGGTATGTCGACGAGGAAGGCGGCGTCTGGCACGGTGATCCGAACGAAAAAACCGCACGCAGGACGATCCAACACTGGCCGTTTCAGGGATGGAATGACGATGGTACGCCGCGCTACGACCGCGAGAACCCTGACGCCAAGCCATGGCCCGAGGGCTTTGAACAGATCAAACGCATTGTCTATGTACCCGATTCGGACACGCTGTACGTGAGCGGCTACACGCCGGGCGTGAAGCCGGTGAGCTGGGGTTACATGGGCAGCGTCCTCGCCCGCTATGACAACTGGGTCCACGGCAACGGCACGCAGCGGTGGCGGATCAAGTTGCCGCACGATTCGGTACGTTCACGCCCCGGCGGCGCCGCGCCGCCCAAAACGGTGGACGTCGCCGGTGATTACATCTTTACCGCCTTTGCCCGGCCGGCGAAGCTCGACGATGGCCGGAAGGTCCGCCTGTGCGTCTACGTGTTTCGCGCCGATGACGGTGAATTCGTCGGGGCCATCTGGGCGCCCGAACGATTCGGGCCCGTCGGGTGGGTGGACATGAAGCATGGCCTGAATGCGTATCAACGCGATGACGGCCGGTATATGCTCACCATCGAAGAACAGTATCGCGGCAAAAACCTGGTCTATCTCTGGACCCCGCCGGAGTCATGAGACGCCATGCGTTCGGCGCACCACGCTTGTATCGAGTTACCCATTCACGAGGAGCTGTTTCATGAAGCATCGATTCTCCACCGTCTTGGCCGTCGGCTGTCTGCTGCTGGGCGCCGCGTCGGCGCAGGCCCGCAATGAGATCCGCATCGGCTGGAACTGTCCCGCCGAGGCCCTGGTCGAGGCGTGGGGCGTGGACCTCACGCAGAGCCACACCGCCTTCAGGGAAAACGAAAACCTGCGGGTGTCGCTGATCGAGACCAGCGCCCCGGCGAACATCCTCTGGCCGGGCGAGCAGGTCGAACTCGTCTTCCAGTTCGAGAACCTCACCGATGCCCCGCTGAAGCTCGACGGGGTGTTCGAGGTCGACCGCTACCGCGCCTACGACGCGACGGTCGGTACCGGGAAGCGCGGGCTGGGCACGACGGGCCTGAAGAAGCTGGCCGAGGTGCAGCGGATACCGCTGGACGTCGAGTTGAAGCCGAAGGGCTTCACGCACCTGACGATCAAGCCGAACATCCCCGAAACCTTCGGCGGGTATTCCATCATCCTGGACATCGAAGGTCAGGGGCGCTTCTTCGGCGCCGGGCTGGCGCGGGTGCGAAAGAACGTCTTTCCGCGCACCCTCTACCGACGGTTCACGATGGACGCCCACTCGGTTGACCAGATGAAGCGACTGGCGGCCTACCCGAACCGACAGGGGATCAACTGGACGCCGGTCACGGGCGAGAACTTCGAGGAGATTTACGTCAGTGAGGCGACGCGCGTGAACCGGCTCGAGGAATTCCACGAGGCGGGGATGACGGTCACGGTGGAATTCGGCACCGCCCATCGCGGCGGCGACATGATGCCGCTCGGCCGAACTCGACCGCACCTGGATGAGAACGACGTCATGAAGCGAGGCAAAGAGGACTACGCCTGGCTGCCGGAGTACGACGATGCGTTCGAGGAGTTCGTCTATCGCCTGTGCCGCGATTACGGCTATCCGAAGGGTCCGGTCAATGGTGTGATGCTCTGGAACGAGCCGTGGGAAGGTTCGAGCATTTCCGGGTGGCAGGCGGACATGCCGCGCTACCGCGCGATCTACGCCGCCATGGCTCGGGGCGTCGAGCGGGCCCGGAAGGACGCCGGCGTCGACGTGCTGATCGGCGGATGTGACTCGACGTCGAATACCTTCGACAAGCTTCTGCCCGACGGGGACGACTGGATGAAGTGGCTGGATTTCATGAGCATCCACTACCAGGGCAACCACGCGAACTCGACGGTTCACGCGTTTCGAAATCGCGAGCACTACAAGGGTCGCGTACTGATCTGGGACACCGAGAGCTGGGCCGCCAACACCGATGACGGCGTGGCCGCAATGGTCGCCGGGTGCGCCTCCTTCGGCTACGACCGCATCGTCGGCATCTACGGCGGGGGCACGATCAACAAGTTGCGGGTCGACGTCCGCAACCCCGACGGGACTCGCGAAAAGCGGCGCGAAGTCACGCATGCCTGGTCCATCAATGCCGCCATCGCCGCCGGCCAGTCGTTCGTCGGCGAGCGGCCGTTCCGTGAACTGCTGTTCAAGACCGGCCTGCCGTGGGTGATGGTGTTCGATGGCCGGCCGGGCAAAGACGGTGAGCCCGACCCCGAAGACGGCACGATCGTGGTCGTCGGCGATCTGCCCACCGCGTTCCGGGGCAAGGCGATCAACTACCCCATGCGCGGCGTGCGCAGTCTGGAGGAAGTCAGGCACGAGGCCGAACTCAAGAAGCAACTCGCCGACTTGCCGGACGACGCACCTGTCGAGCAGCGCGAGGAAATCCAGAACACCATCGACTGGTACGAACCGATCCGCGGCGCCGAGATGACGCTGTCGGACAACGGGGGCATGTTTCGACTCTACGACGGCCATGGCAATCGCCTGCCGGACGCGAACGGCGAGTTGCGTATTCCGCTCGACATGCAGGGCTACTACCTGCGGGCCGACGGGTCGCCGGGATCGTTTGCGAAGCTCGTCGACGCCGTGCGCAGCGCCCGGATTGAGGGCTACGAGCCGCTGGACATCATCTGCCGCGACATGGCCGCGCCGATTGAGGACCAGCCAACTCTGCAAGTGAAGTTCGTCAACGTGTTGAATCGTCGCATTGAAGGCGAGCTTGAGCTCGCCCTGGGCGACCTGCGGATCGACGCGCCCGAATCGCTCGTGTTCGAGCCGCACGAAACGAAGATCGTGCCGATTCGAGTCGCCGGCGGCAAGGCGAGTGCCGATAACGTCTACCCGCTGACGTTGCGCTTCGATGCCGGCACAGACGGCATCGCGGTGCACGAAGAAGACACGCACGTGAACCTGATCAGTCGGCGCACGGTCAAGGTTGACGGCAAACTCGACGACTGGGATGGCGCGTTGCCGCAGGTGATTCGCCCGGGCAGTGGAGCGACAACCACGCTGGAGGAGATCGCCTGGCGGCCGTTCGAAGCATTGCCCGACACCGTGACCAGTGGCTTCGCCACCACGTGGGTCGCTCACGACGACGAGCATTTCTACTTCGCCGCTCGCATTGCGGACGACACCCCGCACGAGGGCATGGTCCGCACCGAGACCCGCGATGAGAGCGCCTATTACTACCCAGAGCTCGCGATCGAGTTTGACAGCGACAAGAGCCTCATGGCCACCCGGGTCGTCCGGGACGCGGAGGATGATAAGAAGCAGTTCCTGCAGCATCCGACGCAAGACGATAAACGCGTCAACGGACGGTGGCAGTACGAGATGCCCAGTAACCGCTTTGGCATTGATCTGGAGATTCCCGAGGGGAAGCTGCAGAAAGTGTCGCTATTTATCCCGCCCTGGCGAAGTCACGGCATGAGGGTCGAGGTCTACGACCGGGAGACCGGCAAGCGTCTCGGTCGCGAGCACACCCGCGGCGATCGCAACTACTTCGGCCAGTACATGAGTTTCAACGCCGAGGGACGCGTGCGCGTCCGCATCTCCGGGCCATCGTTCCGGCGCGTGGGCGTGGCGGGTGTGTTTTTCGACCCGCCGGCGAAGCGCGACGGTGATGGTAAGCCGCAGCCGCTTGGCCGCATCCTCGACGTCGACTACGACACCGCCGGCAACTGGAAAGGGACCTACGGCCGGAACGGATATCACATTGTGGGCGTGGAGCCGCACCTGCCCGACGGCGTGATGGTGGCCGTGCCCCGCGAGGTGCACAAGACCGAGCACGTCTGGCCGGACGGCGTACGCCGATTCAGCTACCGCCGCAGCCCGGCGTTGCCGGACGGTGGCTATTCGCGTGCGGACAACGTCCAGATCGCCTTCAACGCCATCCCCGCCGGTGATCCGGAAGCCAGCCAGTGGGGCGCCAAACCGTTCCCCGATGGCACGCGCTGGCATTACACCGACTATCAGTGCACCGATTACGAATATGCCCTGAACCCGATCGCCGCGCAGTACGGTGGCGGCACGGAAATCTGGCGCCTGCGCTATCCCGGTATGCCGCGCAAGCACTTTTATCCGCGCCAGCCCGCCCATGAACTTGAAGGGCCGGTAAAGGATGGCAAGCTGGTTACGACCCATGAAGGCAACACGCGCATTGTCGAATGCGCCATCCCCTGGTCGGAGCTGCCGCATGTCAAGAAGCTGCGCGACGCCGGGAAGCCGGTGAAGTTCAGTTGCCGGATCAACGACAGCGCCGGCCGCGCCACCATGGAACTGGCCCGCGAACGCAGCGTCTCCAAGCGCGGCTACGCCTTCCGGGTCGACTGGCAGGAGCACTGGGCCAACGAAGTGGAATTCCGCTTCGAACCATGACGCAACAGAAAAGGTGTCAGGAACGAATGGCACTGCCGTCGGATTTGGGGGGGGTGATGACGTAGCCCGGCCATCTG
>CAYFQS010000113.1:0-9953 GCA_964345245.1 uncultured Planctomycetaceae bacterium
AGGACCTCGAGGCCGTGTTCGATCAGCTCGACCAGCCCGCCGCAGAGGACCGCCTGCTCGCCGAAGAGGTCGGTCTCGGTCTCTTCCTTGAAGGTGGTGACGATGACGCCGGCCCGGGCGCCGCCGATGGCCATGGCCCAGGCGAGGGCCTGGTCGCGGGCGTTGCCGCTCGGGTCCTGCTCGACGCAGATGAGGCACGGCACCCCGCCGCCCTTCACGAACTCGCTGCGAACGAGATGGCCCGGGCCCTTCGGCGCGACCATGATCACGTTCACGTCCTCCGGCGGGACGATCGTCTGGTAATGAATGTTGAACCCGTGGGTGAAACAGAGGGTCTGCCCGGCCTTCAGGTTCGGGGCGATGAACTTCTCGTAGACCGTCGGCTGGACTTCGTCGGGCAGCGTCACGATCATCATGTCGGCCTGCTTGACCGCTTCGTCGGCGGGCAGGGGATCGAAGCCGTGCTCCTTCGCGAGCTTGTAGTTGCTCGTGCCTTCGAGCTCGCTGACGATCACGTTCAGCCCGCTCTCACGGGCGTTCTGGGCGTGACCGTGGCCCTGGCTGCCGTAGCCGAGCACGGCCACGGTCTTGTCTTTGAGCACGTCCAGCGACCCGTCTTTTTCGTAGAGAATTTCGACTGCCATCATTGGCCTCCTGTGGTTGGTCTTCGGCGCTTCGCGGAAACCGCAAAGCGTAGCCCCACGGCGCCGGAGCGTCAAACAACCCGGCTCGCGACGCTTCAGCGCGAGCGAGCGGTCGCGGCGCGCCGTGAGGAGCACGGCCTCGCTGAAGCGAGGCACGCCGGTCTGACTCACTTGGCGGCGGCTTTCTTCGCGTCCTTCGCCCGGCTGGCCGCGGCCTTGTCCGCCTCCAGCACGCTCGCCTCCTTCTCCTTGCGGAGTTGCTCGACCGAGCGCGTCTCCTTCCGCGCCGCTCCCTTCCAGTCCTTCGTCTTGACCCGGGTGCCGGCCTCCTCATGCGCGGCCAGCCGCTCCTTCGCCGCGTCGATCGCCCCCGCCTTCTCGAACTGCGGCAGCCACTCCCGCTGGGCCAGAAGCATCTCGTCGGTCATCTGCCAGACTTCCTCGGGGTCGCACACCGCCGCGGTCAGCGGGTCGTGGAGCATCGCCTGTTTCAGCAGGGTGACCTCGGCGTTCACCGCCGCGTCCTTGGCCATCCGCTGCACGTCGATCGACGCCCGCAGCGTCGCCGCGCATGCCTGCGGCAACCGAAGGTCGTCGATCATGTTGATCCCGAAGCGGTCGACGAAGCCGGGCGCCTCGACGATGCAGTCCTCGGGCAGATCGCGAATGATCCCCTGGTTGCGGACGTTGAAGTGCCCGCGGTACGTGCGGCCGGTCTCACGGGCTTCGATGATGTAGCTGCCGTGCTCGTGCGAGCGATTCCACTCGTCGATCGGCTTGCCGGATTCTTCCAGCCATTTCGGGAAGTCGGTCTCGAACCAGTTCCGCCCCTCTACACAGACCCGCAGATATCCGGCCGTCTCGCCGTTGATCCAGCTACGCGTTGAGATCCACTTCTTGATCTCTTTCGCCCGCTTGCGGTACCAGGGCACGTACTCGCTGAGGTGGCCGTTCGACTCGGTGGAGTAGCAGCCGAAGCGGCGGAGCACGTCGATCCGCACCTTCTCCGTCTTCGAGAAGGTCGGGTGCTTCTCGAATGCTTCGAGCAGTTCGTCCGACTCGATCAGCCGGCCCTTGTACCAGATGTGGGTGTACCAGGTCTGGTGATTGATCCCGGCACAGATGATCTGGCAGTGCTCGCGGTGATCGGGGCCGAGGTCGTCGCCGTGCAGGTGAGAAAGGGCGTTGGCGATCTGACGCCAGCCGCCTTCCACGCCGT
This sequence comes from uncultured Planctomycetaceae bacterium, assembly GCA_964345245.1. Lineage (GTDB taxonomy): Bacteria > Planctomycetota > Phycisphaerae > Phycisphaerales > Zrk34 > CAYFQS01. The sequence goes on from CAYFQS010000113.1 coordinate 1,864, forward strand.
GGCAGAGCCCGACCGTGTTCACACCCTCGCCACGGTCACAGGCGTCGAGCGCCGCCCAGGTGTTCATCGCCATGGGATTGGCGTAGTTCAGGAACAACACGCCACCGGTGCGGGACGTGTTGGTCAGCTCCCGCATGTCTTTCTGGAACTCGAGAATCTGGGGGATGTTTCGCTGGCCGTACATGATCCCGCCGGCGCAGAGCGTGTCGCCCACGCACTGGTCGATGCCGTACTTGAGAGGAATCTCGATATCGGTGCGGAATCCTTCGAGCCCGCCGATGCGGGTGCAGTTGATCACGTAGTCGGCGCCTTCGAGAGCTTTGAGGCGGTTCATGGACGTGGTGATTTTCGCCGGCAGCTTGTTGGCCTTGATGTCCTTCTTGAGCAGTTGCGCCACCATGTCGAGGTTGGGCTTGGAAATGTCGTGAAGGGAGAACACGGTGTCCTGAAGCTCGGGCACCATCATGATGTCCATGGACAGTCGACGGCAGAATCCGACGCTCCCGGCTCCGATAAAGGCGACTTTGATCGGCATGGGGGCCACTCCTTGAATGCGGATGCGAGACACAACGAGGCATAACGGGGATTGTTGTAGCAATTCGCGGGGAAAACGCAAATTCCCGGCCGCGACGAGGCGGACGGCGGGACCGCGGCGCGAGGATACGGGAAGCGAGCGCATAAAAGTGCCCGCCCGGGACAGGGTCCCGAGCGGGCCGTTCTGGGGGTTGGGCTGCGAACAGTCAGCCCCGTCGGACTGCTGCTATGCAGCCCACCTACAATCGGACTTAGACACTGGATCACCTCCTTTCTTGAGAACCTGCCCAGCCGTCGCCGACCCCGGCTCGCGCCGGTCCGGCCGCCGGACTCTCTCTGCCCCGCAACGTCTTACGGGGCACAACGCGCGTCGGTGAGGAGGACTCATCCGACGCTCGGCCGATGCTCGCGCGGGTCGTGGCCAAAGGTCAGTCAGCCCGGGTCCCACACGCTTCACCGGCAACCACATTATGCATTCCAAAAATCGGCGTTGTCAAAGGAATTCCTCGCATTTTCACGATGATTTTTTTCCTTCCACCACGCGCCTTCCTGGAGCATCGCGGACACGAGTCCTACGACCGCCTCCACCGATCGGTTCGGCCTTGAAATGGAATGGGGGATCGAATCCCTCGCCAGCCGACCTCAGCCAAACCGCGCCCGGTAGTCGGCGGTCATCCGCTTCACGTCGCCGCGGACCAGATTCGCGCAGCGCTGGAACAGCTCGTCCTTCTGGAGTCGCAGCAGATGCTCGTAATAGCCGCGCTCTCGCGGGTCGTCGAAGTAACCGTCCGGCAGGCCGCGCCCGGTGCGGAGGTACTTCTTCGTCCAGAACCCGAGGTGGATGCCGTGCATGCCGATGAACGCCTCGCCCCGCGGCGGGAATCCGAGCCCCGCCTCCGCGACGAGGCAGAACAGCATGTGCTCGTCGTTGGTGCGTGTGGGAATCTGACCGGAGGCGTAGCCGTCGCGGTAGCGGGCCATGACCGGCCGGGCCGCGGGGAGGTACGACCCGTTGATGGTGAAGTGACAGCCGCACAGGCGGGGGAAGTTCGTCGTGGTGCGGAGCACGTTGCTGTAAGCGAGGTCGAAGCGCCCCGCCTGCTCGACGTGCTGGGCGGCGAGCGTCGGCGTCTCGGGACAGACGATCACGTCGGTGTCGGCGATGTAGAGATAGTCGAAATCATCGAGCCAGGCGTGGTCGAACATGAACCGCCGAAACTGCACGTCCTCCTGGCAGCGGTGGGGCATCTCGTCGAAGACGTTTTCCAGCAGGCGCAGATCGCCGAGCTCGCCGATCTCGTCGAGCAGCGGTCGCACCCGGCGGGAGAAGCGTCCGTCGGTGGCGAAGATCACCCCGCACTCGGGGTACGCGGTCAGCGCCGAGTGAGCGTAGATCGGCAGGTAGTTCTGGAAGCCCGCGTCCACCACGGCGATGAACGCCAGGCCCTTGCCGCGCTTTTCGGTGGTCGATGCGCCGCTCATCGATTCACCGTTGACTGGAAATAGACGTTATGACACTTGGTCGGCTCATGCTCGACGCGGGCGGCGAGGCGGTCGCGGTCGATGGCGACTCGTCGGCGGTCGTTGAGCAGGAACAGCCGATCATTCGGCCGACGCCCGAGCATCCAGTCGACCAGTTCCAGCGGTCCCGGCTCGTCGTCCGTGCCGCTCAGCGGGTTGAGTTCCACCATCAGGTCGGCCGGCTGCGATCCGAACAGCAGTTTCTCCGCGCCGTGGAGGGCCCGCCATTCCGCGCCCTCCACGTCGAGCTTGATCAGCCGCACCGGCGGTTCGACAACCGCGTCGATCCGCTGCGCCTCGACTCGAACCTCCCGCTTGACGGGGACGTTGTCGCGGGCCATCAACGAGGCGATGCCGACGTTGTCCCGGTCGAACTCATAGAAGGTCAGCGTCGCCTGCTCATCCCAGCAAGCGAGCGGATGGATTTCGATCCGGTCGTCGGCGTTCCGTCGGACATGCTCGCGCAGGCGAGGCAGGAGGCCCGGCTGGGGCTCGAAGGCGTGGACTTTGCCCGTCGGGCCCACCCGCCGCGAAGCCACCAGGGCGAAGAGTCCAAGATTCGCCCCGCCGTCGACGAACACGTCTCCCCGTCGGAGCACGCGTTGCAGCATCCGCAGGCCCGACATCTCGTACGAGCCGAGGAAGATGTGCCGCTCCATGTGGGACGCGAGTTCGAGTTGCATCTCGAATTCGCCCTGGATCGCGTCATACCGGCGCGGTCCGTGATGGCGGGGCACCCAGCGCTCGACGCGTTTGGCGAGCGATGGATTGAGCTGTTTCCATGGGTTGACGTAGTTGATGCGGCGGACGAGGCCGATCGCCGCCCGTGCCGCGGCGCCCGGCTCGGCGCCGCGAAGATCCACGAACGAACCCGGCGCCAGGTACCGCTCAAACACGCCCTGCAGGACCTCGCGGGTGAGCGGCCTGGCGAGGCAGTCGTCGCAGCCGACCTCGTCACACCGACGCCGCCGCTCTTCCGTCGCTTCGGCGGTCACGACCAGGATGGGGTTGGACCAACCGCGCTCGCGCAGCGCCTTCGTCGCTTGGACGCCGTCCATGATCGGCATCTGCAGGTCCATCAGGATCAGGTCGAACGGGCGCCCCTCGCGCTGAGACTTCGCGGCCATGTCACAGGCGATCCGGCCGTCAGCGGCGAACTCCAGGCCCACGGAAGCCCCGCCGAGCAGCAGGGCCAGATTCCGCTGCACGTCGACGTCGTCCTCGGCCAGCAAGACCCGCGCCGGCGAAGCGCCGGATGCCGGTGAATCGTTTTCTGCGTGCTTCGATGGCACGTCGCCATGATACCCCACGATGAGCGGATGAGGCGAGCCGGGCGGCCGAAGTGACGGCTCACTCCGGGGCGAGCCAGACGTCGCGGGTCGTGTCCGGTTCGGCGGCGAACATCCCGCCGAGCTGTTCGCGGTCGATCGCGGCGGTGCGTTTGCCGCGCATCCAGTGGATGCGGTAGTTCGGCCGGCGCTCCAGCAGCCAGTCGATCATCTCCAGCGGCTCGTAGCCGAACCCCCGCGTGCTCGCCGGCCGCAGCTCGATCATCAGGTGCGGCGGCGTGCGGTCGAACAGCATCGCCTCGGCCCCGCCCAGCACCTCCCACTCCGCGCCTTCCACGTCAAGCTTCAGCAGCTTCACCGGCTCGGCCACCACGTCGTCCAGCGTTACCGCTTCAACCGGCAGTTCGGCGGCGACCTCGGCGCCCGCTTCCGGACGCAACGACGCCCCGCCTTCGGCCCGGTCGCCGAACTCATGCAGCGTCGCCTCGCCGGGCCTGCTCAGCAGGGCGCGGTTGTGAAGCTCGACCCAGTCCATGTCGTTGAGCGCGACGTTCTCGCGGAGGCGCTCGAACGTCGCCGGCCGTGGCTCGAAGCCGTACGCCTTGCCGCCGGGACCGACAACCCCCGCCGCGGGCAGCAGCAAGCTGCCGATGTGCGCCCCGGCATCGACGTACACGTCCCCGGACCGGAGCACGCGTTTCAGCACGTCGATGTGCACCGGGTTGAGCAGGTTGAGATACGCCAGTCGGTCGGTGATGCAGTCGAGATCGAGCCGCATGCGACACCCCCCGCAAACGCCGTCGTAAATCCGCGGCCCCGAAGGCAAGCGCAACCGGTCCCCGAGCCGCTTATGCAGCGAGAACTTCGGGCCGTGCCACGGGAAGTGCAGGTTGAAGGTTCGCATCAACGTGGCGGCCAGGGACATCAGGGAACTCGCATCAGGAAAAGAGCGGCATTCTCAATCGCGGTCCCAGCACTGTCAACGTTCACGGCCGCGGATGGTCGGCAAGCGGGCGAACGCACCGCCAACACGCCGAGGAGCGCCGAGGCCGCCAAAGCGATCCTCAAGCCGGACCGCAGCGGAGGCGAAGGTCCGGATCCACTCCTCGTCATCCGGACCGCCGCTCCGCCCCGGTCCGGTCTGTCCGCGCCTTGCGCCAGAGTTGCCACATGCCCCCGGCACCGTCGGACAGCGGCTCGGCGACTTCCAGCTCGTATCCGTTTTCGCGAAGCAATGCGCGGGCGTCATCGGTCGGCGGGGCGAGCAGATAGGCGCCTTCTTCGACCGTGGTGAGTTCGTCGTGCATGATCGGCGACGCCACCCGCCGCACGTGGAGCAGGAACTTCTCGTCCGGTTCCAGTTGCTGTTCGGTCTTGAGGAACACCAGGGGCCGATCGCCGATGATCTGCTCCACCCGTTCGGCGGCCGGCCGACCGGGCAGCAGGCGTTCGGGCGGGGCGGTCCCGATCAGCAGCGCGACCCAGACGATCACCAGGCCGAACACCGCGGTGGCGAGCAGCGCGCCCGGCAGGCGCCCCCGCCGATGGGCGGCCCAGCCGCCCCCGGCGATGACAAGCAGCACGAGCGCCGCGCCCGCGATCAGCCCCCACGGCGCCTGGGTTTCCCGTACTTCGTGCAGCCAGTCGATGCCGGGCGCGATCAGCATGATCGCGGCCACGCATCCCAGCCCCGCGGCGAGGCCGATCTGCAGCAGCCAGTGCGGCTCGCGCACTCGCCGATCGCGCGTGTCGAGCGTTGCCGCCTCGTGCTTTTTCAGTTGCTCCATGGCCAGGTGCCCGCACACCAGCGACAGCCAGCCGATCAGGGGCAGGACGTAGCGGATCGTCTGCCCGCTGGCCGTGGAGAGAATGACGATGATCAGCACGGCGACGAGCGGGGCCAGACCGCGAATCCGGCGCCGGCCCGGCGCCCGCTGCGACCACGGCAGCACCAGCCCCGCGATCAGCCACACCAGCCACGGCAGGCACCAGACCGGCACCATGATCGGGTAGAACCAGGGCTGATTGGCGTGGCCGGGACCGGAGTATTCGATGGCCCACGAGTCGATCGCCTCGGGATGCTGGGCGTAGAGATTGACATACCACGGCAGGGCGAGGGCGATGCCGCCGACGGCCGCGGCGGCGAGGGCCGCGAGGTGAGCCGCCTTCCGGCGGGAGAGCATGAGCACGGCGAGGGCCAAGGGCAGGGGGATGAACAGCAGGGCGATGGGCCCCTTGCTCAGGATCGCGAGGCCGAGGAACACGGCCGCGCCGATCCACCCCATCGCCCGCCGCCCGGTTGATCTTCGCCGGCGAAGCGGGGCGATCGCCCACACGCCGGAGGCGCAGCCGAGCGTCGCCCACGTGGCCAGGTAGGTGTCGAATCCGGCGAGCCGGGCATAGCGACCGAAGAAGAGCGTCGTGGCCGCGATCAAAGGCGGCACGACCGCCCATCGCCCGAACCCCAGCGACCGCGCCAGCCAGAACGTGCCCAGCAGCAGCAGACCCGACAACAGCCACGTGACCAGCCGCGCCCGGTACATGAGCAGCGGCGTGTCGTGGTCGGCCGGGTTCAGGTCCCTCCACACCAGCAGGTTCAGCCACACCGCGAGCGGCGGCTTGTTGAGTCGCGGCTCGTCGTTGATCGACGGAATGACCCACGCGTCGGGCTCGGCCGGCCGATTCCCCCAGCCGTGCATCCGCAGAAACGTGTCCTGGCTGGTGAGCACGGTGACGCGCTCCATATGACTGGTCGCGTCGCGCAGGTCGAGCCCGACGAGCAGCGACGCCCAAGCTGCGACGGTGATCACGCCAAGCCACAGCGGCAGCCATCGCCGGCGGGTGACGGGATCATCTGCGAGGGTCTTCGGCATGGGGGAATACTATCGGCCGCGGCGCGCCAACGCGAGAACGCGGCTCGTCCCGTCAAGCCGGTCCGAAGCGCCCGCGCAGGTCCGGATATGCTGTGCCGGCACGGCGCATCGGCGGGCGCAGTTGTCCCCGGCGTCGCTTCCGGCCAAGATACGACCCACGATGTGCGGCATACTCGGCATGATCGGCGAGCGGTGGGCGGCGGACTTCGAGCCGGCGCTCGATTGCATGGCCCACCGCGGGCCGGACGATCGCGGCGTGTGGGACCAGCCCGACCGCCACGTCCGACTCGGCCATCGCCGGCTGTCGATCATCGACCTCAGCGGCGCCGGCCACCAGCCGATGACCACCGCCGATGGCCGGCACACGATCATCTTCAACGGCGAAATCTACAACTTCCCCGAATTGCGTGAGCAGCTCATCGGCCTCGGTTGCCACTTCCGCAGCCACTGCGATACCGAAGTACTGCTCCAGGCGCATGCGCAGTGGGGACTCGACGCGCTGAGGCGACTGGACGGGATGTTCGCCTTCGCCATCTGGGACCGCGAGGAGCGGAAGCTCATCGCCGCCCGCGACCGCTTCGGCATCAAGCCACTGTTCTACTCCACCGCGGACGGGCTGATCGTCAGCTCGACCATGTCGCCGTACTGGCAATTGACCGGCTTCCCGCGAAACGTGGATTACCGCGGTCTGCGGGATTATCTGGCCAGCCAGTCGGTGCCGGCCCCGAGAACGATTCTGCGGCAGGTGCATGCGGTTGAGCCGGGGCAGTCCCTGGTTTATCACGCGGACGACGGACGCGTTGAACTCGATCATTACTGGACGATCCCCGAGCCCACGAATTCGCCGATGTCATTGGCGGACCTTGTCGAGGCGACGGACGCGGCGATGCAGGCGAGCGTCAGCAAGCAGATGATCTCGGACGTGCCGCTGGGGGCCTTCCTGAGCGGCGGGATCGACAGTTCGCTGCTCGTGGCGTACATGGCCGAGGCCAGTTCGCAGCCGCTGAAGACCTTCAGCGTTCGCTTCCCGGAGACCCGCGGCTACGACGAGAGTGCGTACGCGAAGCAGGTGGCCGACGCCTTCGGCTGCGTGCATCACGTACTCGACGCCGAGGCGATCGACGCGGATCGCCTCGCCGCGGGCATCGACATGCTCGATCAGCCGCTGGCCGACCCGGCGTATCTCGCGGCCAAGAACCTCTCACAGCTCTGCCGCGATCATGTCACCGTCGCCACCAGCGGCGAAGGCGGCGACGAGGTGTTCGGCGGCTACCCGCGCTTCCTCCAGGACGAATCGCACTGGTCGAACGGCCCCGGTCGGCGCCTGCTGCATCGACTGATCGAGAGCGGCGCGGCGCCGGGCAACCTCTGGCGGCGGGCGCTCGGGGGACGCCAGCGGCTGCTGTGGGACCGGGTGAAGGTCGGCCCCTGGCCGGGATCACGAAAGGCCCTGGCCGACCTGCTCCGGCCCGACGCCGCGGACGCCGCCGGGGTCGACCAGACCATGGACAAGTGGCGGGGGCTGCTCGATCGCTTCGGCCCGACCGCCGACACCGACGCCCTCATGCGGGCCGATCTGTGGACCTACCTCACCGACAACAACCTCACCAAGGCCGACCGCGCCAGCATGGCCTTCGGGCTGGAGGTCCGCGTGCCCATGCTCGGCAACGACGTGGTCGATCTCGTGCTGCCCCAGCCGGCGGAGGCGAAGCTGGACGGTCGGCTCAAGGCGGTGCTGCAGGAGTTGTCGAACCGGCGGCTGCCGCGGGAGGTCTGGGATCGCCCGAAGCACGGGTTCTCCGTGCCGGTGCGGGCCTACTTCCGCGGTCAGTGGCGGGGGGGGGGGGGGGGGGGCGGGGCGAACCCGCGCCCG
>CAYFQS010000114.1:0-9945 GCA_964345245.1 uncultured Planctomycetaceae bacterium
ATAGTCGCCGCGGATGCCGCCGTAGTAATCGACCCAGTTGTGCCAGTGAACCGACCCGTCGAGATAGAGCACGTTGCCGCCGGCCTGCACGCCGTCGATGCGATGGTTGGCCCCGCCGTGCTGATTGCCTTCCAGGTACCACGTGGTGCGGTCCGACCAGAGGGCGACGGTGCCGACGGGCTCGAGCTGTTGGCCGGACTTCCGCACCGCCTCGGCAAGGTTCAACGCGTTGACCTTCAGGTCGTTCGCCGAAACCGTCCAGCAGAGATAGGTCTGCCAGTAGAAGTCATCGTTCTTCCGCTCGGCCGAGGGGCAGACCATAACCTTCAGGGGATCGAAGCGCAGCCCCCGGGCGTAATGTGTCGTCCCGCCGGCGTCGATGGGTTCGGGGTCGCCGTTGAGGTAGTCCTCGTACCAGTTCCACATGTCATGCATGGAGTAGTCGGTCTGTTGTCGCGCAGCGTGGATTCGACCGCGGGCGGCATCGTGCAGCCACCCGCCGCGCATAAACGCCCGGTTGGCCATCTCGTAGCTCAGTGTGGCGACGCCCAGTTGGCGGAGGTTCGCGCCGCAGGCGACCCGCTGGGCCGCTTTCCGTGCCTTCCGCAGCGACGGCAGCAGCAGCGCGATCAGCAACGACAGAATGGTCACCACCACCAGCAGCTCCACGAGGGTAAAACCGCGGTGCGGATGCGTGGATGCCGATCGCGAGCATGCGCGGCGCGCCGTATGGCGGGATGTCCGCCAAGCAGAGGTGGCATTCATCGCTCAGCTCACAGTTGGAGTTTGATGAGGCGAAAGTTGTGGCTGTCAAAGACCACGCAACGATCATCGTTGGCGGCAATCACCGTGGGCTGATCGAGCTTCCGGATCGAGTCGCCCGACTGGTCGGTCTTTCCGAACTGGCCGATGAACTGCCGGGTTCGAGCGTCGAAGCACTGCACGCGATGGCGCTGAGTGTCGGCGACCCAGAGCCGACCGTTGTGGCAAGTGATCTCGATGCTTGGGCCGAAAGGATCGCCCGGCCGGCCACCGAAGCGCCCGGTCTCCTTCCAGTCGGTGCCGTCACGGGCGAAGGCGATGACCTGCCCGTCCGCCGCGGCGAGCAGCGTCTGCTCGTCCACCATGGCCAGCGATCCCCAGCGATCCACGCGCTCGGTCGTCTTGAGTTGCACCGGCCCGGCGTGCCCCGAAAACGCGCTGTGTGCATTGCGCGCCTCGGGGTTGAAGTAGAACGACTGGGCTTCGCCGGTTGGATCGAGCACGAGCAGCACGCCCCGGCGTCCCTTGCCTTCGTGATGACGGTACCAGGCGGCGCCCCACATCAGCTCCGTGTCCGGCAGCGGGGCCTGTTCCTCGCTCAATCGGGAGTTGGAGAAGTAGTCGTTCGGCTTCTTGAGGAAGAAGCCCGGCGATCCGTGCTTGTACGCCGCGCCGACCAGCGTGCCGTTGGGCATGACCACGGCCTGGCTCGCCGCGGCACTGATCGCCCCGCCGTCGCCGAGCACCGCGTCGGGCTCATCGTCCCAGTGCCAGTATCCGCTCTGGATGGTGATCGTGCCGGCGGCGTCGAGGGCGAGGACGCGCACGCGGCTCAGGCCGCCGATCCGCCGCACCGCCTCGAACCGCTGCAGGTCGCCGCGCCAGTGCAGCAGATACAACGGGGCGCCGAAACCGCTCATGGCGAACAGGTCGCCGTCGAGTTTGACCAGCCCGGTGGGATGGGCGACTTCACCCAGCTCGTGCACCCGGCCGATGAACGAGCCGGAGTTGCCGCCGAGGACGACGCCGGGGTCGGCGCGGAAGTCCGGCGCGTATCGGCGAATCGTCGCGTGCCAGGCGAACTCGTACCAGTAGCCGTCGATGAACAGCGACCAGTGCGGAATGTGACCGTCGAGCGGCTGCGGCTCGCCGTCGACAACGCGGAAGTTGCCTTCGCGGTCGAGACAGACAATCTCGCCGCCCGGCAGCAGTTCGAGCGTGGCGTCCCCGCCGTTGATCGCAAGCGTGCAGATGTCCTCGGTTTCACCGGTTTGCGGATCGAGCCAGAACAGTCGCTCGCCCCGCATGGCGGGAAGTCGGCCGTCCCGCCCGTGCCAGCCGATCTGCCAGTCGTCGCCGTCGAGTTGGCGGGGCTCGGTCCCCGACGGGGCGTCAATGCTCAGAACCTGAACCTTGCCGTCCTCATGGATCACGACCGTGTCATCCACGATGGCGATGCGCGTCGTCCAGAAGAGCCCGCTCAGCTTCGGCAGGGGAAAGGTAGCCAGGAGCCGGCCGTCCACCGCGTAACGGTTGAGCTGATCGAGCCCGGCCCGGGCCCAGAGGTAGCCGTGGCGGTCCTGCACCACGCCGCTGCCGTTGTTGCGGCTGGACCAGCCGCGCGCTTGGCCCCGCCAGATCGGCGACGCGCCATGCCGGACAAGGGTTGCACCGGCTTCGCCGGAGTTGCCGACGATGCCGACGAACCCGATCTCCGCCGTGACCGCGGTCGACATCGCCAGGACCAACGTTGCCGCCATCGTCCATCCGAGTTGCGTGAGGTCACTGCACTTCATTCGTCGGTCTCCGTATCCTGGAACTTCAGCGTGCCCCAGAGCCGCGGGGTCAGCATCGCTTCGCCCGGCACGTCGTTGACCAGCCCGGTCGCCCGGTTGGCCCAGTACGAGCGCAGCAGATTCAGCGTCCCGTCGCGGTCGCTGAAGATCGCGCCGAGGTCGCCGCGAAGCGTTTGGCCAGCCGGGCTCGCCAAGCCGAGGGCCGACCACGGCACCGCGGCTTCCACTTCGTAGTAGCCGCTTTGCGTACGAACCGCGATTTCCGCCGCGTCGACCCTGTGCACGTCGTCGAAAGTCACGTTCCGCCACGGCGAGCTGAAGGTCTGCTCGTTGCCCGATGGCCCGCCGGACAGTTCCGGTCGGTAGAGCACGGCCACGGGCTCGCCGTCCATCGGAGCGATCAACAGGCGCAGATCGCCCACCCCCGGATCACGCCGGTCGGGATTGGCCTCGGGGTTGCCGCCGAGCTGCACGTCGATCGAGTCGCCGGTCTTGAACAACGTCGCCCAGTCCTTGCCGCTGTTCCGCCAGGGCGAGTCGTCGCGAACCTTGTAGTGAAGGTAGAGACGGTCGGCATCGTAAGCCAGTTGCGCATCGACGCCGAACTTGCCGTCCCGCCAGGTGACCCGATGGGCGGCGTCGTACTCCTCGTGCTTCCCGTCGATGCTCGGAGCGTCGTCGAGATGCTCGACCACCGCCTCGCGGGCCTGGTCGGCGGACTCGGCTTCGCGGATCATCCGCCGCTCGGCGGTGGCCAGTTGCGCACGGGTCACGGAGAGCGTGCCGCGCTGCCGCTGCACGGTGTCGAACCCGCGGACGCGGAAGAGCTGGTATCCGCGGGGCCCGGCCTGCAGAAGGTAGTCGCCATCGTCGGCCATGCCGAAGTACCCGCCGAACGCCTCCCCGCCGATCATCCATTCGTCGCGGGCGGCTCCCATCCGCGTGTCGTTGAACATCTCGTCGAGGTACATCCCGTCAGACGTCACGGCGAACACGCGGCCGTGATTGCCGACGATGAGCGTCACATCGCCCCGGTCGTCGAGCGGGGCGATGCCGAGGAAGAACAGCGTGCCCTGCATGACGCCGACCTCCGGCAGCGGCGCGCGGTGCGAACCATGCACGCCGGACCAGGGGTTGGGGTACCGCCAGGTAATGCGGCCCTGCTCGTCGATGCCCACCATGGGATTGGACAGCATGACCAGGTTCCCGAACCGGTCGCGGGCGTGTCCCGTATTCAGGCCGGTCCAATCGAAGCCGGACTCGGGTTTGCCCGTAATCGGCACGCCCCGGGCGATCACCTGCTCGAAGCTCGGGTAGATCGGCGCGCCGACCTCGTTGAAACCTTCGGGCTGGAATCTGACGCGACGGTGGGAGCCGTCGTCGAGCGCCACCGTGGTGTCATACGTCAGCGATTGCTGCACGTTGCCCCAGCGATCATGGCGCCAGTCGGACCCGGACCCGGAGAATCTGAACTCGTCGGGCTGGCAGGCGCTGTCGCCGTTGCGGTCGATCCACATCACGCCGAGGCCGCGATGACCGCTGTACTTTTTACGCGGATTGGCATCGGGAAAATGCTTCGCCATCGCCTCGACGTAGGGGCCGTCCATGCGCCAATGCGTGGCGTAGTGGAAGTGATGGATCGTGCTGATTGCGGCCCGGTCGCGCATGGTGCCGTCGGGCATGAGTTCGCTGATGAGTTGCAGGTGGTTGCCGGTGCCGATGACGAACGTCCGACCGGATAATTCATGGTGGAAGAACCGGTATGCCCGCATCGAGCCGATCAACCCGTCAAGATGGCCGGGCTGCGGTTTGGGAACGTGCGTCACGCGGGCGGATTCGCCGGCAAAGTCGAGCCGCCAGAGCACGTTCTGCCCGATCCATCGCGTCTTGTCCTTCGGATCAAACCCCGCCCCGGGGCTGCCGTAGGGCGGATTGCCGAACATCTGAACCGCGACTTCAACGGGGTCGAGGTCCCAGCCGACAATGCGCTTCGGATTCGTCGTCTGCTGGGTGACCCAGAGACGGTTCTTGAACACCGTGATCCCGCGGGGGTGAACCATGCGCTCGGGGACGAACTCGCCGGCGTAAGGTCCTCCGGGCTCGCCGATGCGGCTGAGCGGCTCGCCGTTGCGGGCGTCGAAGATGCGCACCGTGTGGCTGTTATCGTCGCAGACGTAAAGCCGATCATGGTCATCGCACGCCAGGGCGCGGATCGCCAGTTCGTGCTCACCGCCGTCGATGATGCGTCCCTGACGCCGGCCTTCGCGAGTGAGGGCGTAGACCGCGTTCTCGCTGGTCGCGTAGAGCGTCTCGCCGCCCACCGCCAACGGACCCGGCTCGGGCATCGGGGTGTCGCCCAGTTCCTCGCCGGTTGCAGCATCGATGCGGATGATCGCCTGCCGCCACCGACTCGACACGAACAGCGTGCCTTCGTGATGGGCGAAACCGGCGAGACTGAGCGTTCGGCCCATCTTCTCCGCGCCGCGACCGTGCGGGTAGGTGTCGTACTTCAGGTCCCGCCGACCGCCGGGGAAGTTGACCGGGCGCGCGGCCTCAATGTCGAACCGGGAGATCGACAGGTTCACGTCGATCCGCCACTGCGGGTCCGAGCGATCCGGCTTCTGTCCCCACGCAATGCCGTCCTTGGCCACGTACAGGTACTTCTCATCGGCGGCGAGTTTCACCATGCCCAGCCCCGTCCCGTGCAGCCGGTCGTAGCCGTGCTTGAAGTCGCCGTCCCGGTCGGCCGCGATCAGCGACCAGCCGCCCTCGGTCACGCGGGCCCCGAGGAAGACGTACTCCTCGTTATGCGTGGCGGCACTGAAATAACCGTGATTGGACAGCTTCGAGCGGCCGGTGGTGGAATCGTCATTGCCGTTGCACCAGTTGAACAGGTATTCGGGTCGAATGCCGGCGTGGCTGATCGCCCGCCAGTGGTATTCGCCCGGCTCGACGAGTTGGCCGTCCTCATTCCGGCCGTCCCACTCGATCTCCCGCCCGCCCTTCGCCGCGGCGACGCCGGCCACGAGATTGCGGACCCGCCGGCCGTCGGCATCATCGATCACCACCGTCAGCTTGCCGTCGAGCGGTTGGTCGAGTTCGACCACGAGGCGCTGCCGGCGGTCGGCGAGCCGCCTCTCATAGGACTTAAGATCAAGCGGCGCCCAGTCGGCCGGATCGTCGGACAGCGGATGGAACGCCGCGCGACGATCGAGGTGGCGGAAGCGCTCCCGCTGGCGGGCCCTTTCGACCGCGCCGCCGTTCCAGCGCACGGCCAAAGCGAGCCGCAGGTCCCCCCAGCCGTCCGCGCTGTCGACCAACTGATCGGCGGGGACCTGGAAGTACCACCGGCGAACACGATCCTTCGCACCGGTCTGATCGGACTGATCGGACGACAGCCGCACGACCCGGTCGGCGGCCAGCCCGACGTCAAAGCCAACGTCGTCGGCGGCAGGCGTATAGCCCTCGACCTCCACGCCCACGATCAACCGCGCCTCACCCCGATGCAGGGCGTAAGCCACGCGGGGGCTCGCCGGGTCGGAAACCGCGACGAAGTGGTCGCGGCTGATGAGATCATCGGGCCGGGCGGGCCTCTTTTTTGATTCCGCGGCCGGGGGCTTCGGTGTCGCCGAGGTCTCCGACTGCGATTCCCCGGACGCCGAAGTCGGCGCCGACTCCGCATCGCGGCACCCGATGGCCAGCGCGATCCATGTCGCCAGGCAGAGCCCGACGCACCATCGCGCCGAGAGGCAGGCGAGAGGCATCCTGCGAACGCATTCATTTCTCTGCATCAAGAGCATGACTCCAGTGTCAACTCGCCCCACAGCTCAGTCGCCGGCATTGCTTCCCGCAAAAGATCGCGCACGAGGTTCGCCTGCCTGCCGCACGCGCACGCATGGGCGGTGTTCGTCGTGCCCGCCCGCAACCGCTCTGGAACGCCACAGCCGACCGGTGCGCGATGAACGTCGACGTGGGGCATTGCCGGGACGTCCATCCAGTCGCTGAGCGGACGGAGGATCGGTTCATCACGACGGCCGATTGGGCCCTGGCAGGCAGTGACCATTTGCGGGTCAGTCCTCGATTCACGCTTCAGCCGAGCCCGTCGAGTCGTCTTCGCGGATACCCCGGCCGAGCTCTTCGTGTCCGCTGAGCGGTCGGATCAACACCGAATCCTGCGAGGAGATCGCGGCGCCCGGAGCGGCGATCTCATTTTCGAACGTCGGCTCCAGGCGAACCGGCGCCGGACAGCGCCCCTCCGTCCGCCACGAGACAAGCTGGTCCACCGCGAGTTGCATGGCCTGGCGCATGTCATAGCCCAGCCGGCGAACCGGCAGCACACTCGTCGGCGGCATGGGGAAGTTCGCGTGAGCGACGATGTGCAGCCCCGCCCCCGCCCGCACGCCGGCCTGGAACAGCCCTTCCGTGGCGGGCTCCACGAGGTGGTCGTCTTCGATGATCAGCCCGTCCGGTCGACGCGACTGGTCGGTCTGCATCATCAGGTGCGCGATGTTCCGGGCGGCTCGCGGACAGGCGAGACTGATCCGGTGGCACCAGTACGGGGGAATGGACATGCCGCGCTGGGCCGCCGCATCGCGAACGGACTGGTGGTGTGGTTCCGGGCGGCAGGTCAGCACGGCGATCCGCTGACAGCCGCGCGACTTCAGATCGTCCAGTGCCCCCCGATACGTGGGGATCGCGTGAATCGTCGCCATGCCGGGCACCGCGCGGTCCTCGGATGCCATCGTCACGCGGGGGATATCTTCGGCCGTCAGCAGCGGGGTCTCTCTCAGCAAGTCGGGCACCGACGCGAAGATCAGCCCGGCAAAACAGTGGCGAAGCACCTGGCGGGTGAAGCTGACGTAGTCTTCGTTGTCCGGCCGACCGTCGATGTTGAGAAACGTTGATACTTGAATGGGCGATTCATCCGCATCGAGACGCCCGGCCGCCTGGGCCAGGGCGAGGGTATACCGAGGCGGCGCCGAAGCGTCCCCCATCGGCATCACCAGGGCGAAGTGGTGCAGGTGCGGCGGGTGGTCGGTCACGAACGTCCCGCGGGGCCCGTGAGCCACGACATAGCCGTCGTCGGCCAGTTGCGTGAATACCTGGTGGGCAGTGACGGGGCTGACACGATACTTCGAGGCCACCTGGTTCCGCGAAGGAAGCCGCTGGCCGGGGGAGATCGTCCCGTTGATGATCTGCCGCCGAAAGGCGGCGAGGATCTTCTCCTGAACCTCGGGGGGACGACCGACCAGCTTGGGCAGCGACTCTTCCGGCATGACCCCGATCATACATGAAGCGTATGTGAATTACCAGCACATGCAGGCCCGGCGAGTGTGCTTTATCCACAAGCCAGCGGCCGGACGGAGTCGGAAGTGGCGGGGCAAGCGGCCCGTTACATCTGCTTTGAAATTCGAACGAGCGGCGGAATTTCCTTGACATCCCGCCCGCTTGTGCTGAATTACCCGTAGAGTTGACGTAGCAACAATTGGCGGCGGTTGGTCATCAGGTCGAACCATCGGGGAGACGAAGACCACTGCATTTCACTGCTTAGCTTACTGGAGGAACCGGAGATGCACCGATTTCTTGTGACGGTCGCCCTGTCGGGCGTGCTCGCTTTCGCCCCGTTCGCCCCGAACGAGCTGCCGTGGTCCGAGGTGTAGATGAGGATCGTCTCCTCCTCGATCCCGAGCACGCCGAGCATGTCCATCATTCGCCCGAGCTCGCGGTCGACGGCGGTGATGTGGGCGTGGTAGTGGCGATAGTGCAGGCGGTGTTTTTCGTTTTCGTAGCGATCCGGCACGTTCGGCCTCAGGTTCAGCTTGTCGTCCGGGTAGAGCTCGACGAACTCCTCTGGCGCATCGTCCCATCGCCAGTGCGGCGGGTTGATCGAGAGCATCAGCATCCACGGCGCTTCGTCCCCCGCATGGGCTCGCATAAAATCGATTGCCTGGTCCGTCATGCCGGTCGCGTTGTAGCCTTCGACCGTTTTGAAGTCTTCGCCGGAGGGAATGTCGCGGACCTGCGTTTTCCAGTGGTCGTCGCCGAGGAGCCAGTGCGTGAATTCGTCGAAGCCGGCGTCGGCGCAGGTTTCGTTCTTGAGGTGCCACTTGCCGATGTAGCCGGTGGTGTAGCCAGCGTCGCGGAAGGCGTGGGCGATGGTGGGTGCGTCGACTCCGATGACGCGCGGGTTGCCGAACCAGTCATTGCTGACGCACGAGGATTGATGCGGCCAGAGCCCGGTCATGAGCATGCCGCGGTAGGGCACGCAGATGGGCGAGGTGCTGATGCAGTTGGCGAACTGCGTGCCCTCGCGGGCCATGCGCTGCATGTTCGGCGTGTGCAGCTCGGGCATCGGCGAGAACGTCATCGAGGACCAGCGATGCTCGTCGCTGAAGACGAAGAGGATGTTCGGCTGCTTCTTCCCGCCGCTCGAAGTCGGGGCGGCGAAGGCCCGGGTCATGCCCGAGGGGTTCAAGGCCGCCGCGGCCGCCCGACGCCCATTTTGAGAAACTCCCGCCGCGCCATGGTCTCGTCCGCCATGTTTCCGTTCTCGGGTTCGCCGATCGGCGGGGCGCGTCCCGCGCCGCCCGACCGGATGAGTACCGGCCATCATACTTCCGCCACGCGCCGCCGGCCATGCCGACATTCGCTGTCGCGAGCCGCCGCCCGTGGTAGGCTGTTCGCATCTTCTCTCACGAAAGCGATCCGCTCATGGACGAAGCCCTCGACGAAAGCGTCAAGACCTACATCGCCCGCCTGGCCGACCCGGCGAAGCGGGCCCACGCCTGCCGCGCGACGAACCCCGAGGAGCTCGCCGCCTGGCAGGCCGCCGCCCGACCGGCCCTGCGCCGGCTGCTGGGCCTGGAAACGATGGAAGCCGACCTCGCCGGCCACACGCCCCGCGTCGAGCTCGGCGACGTCGAGGACGTGGCCGATCACACGCGCCGTTTCGGCCGCATCGAGACCGAGCCGGGCATGGTCGTCCCCTTCTGGCTGCTCGAGCCGAAGACCGAGCCGCCGCACCCGCTGGCCCTTACGCCGCACGGCCACGGCTCGCAAGGTTACGACACCTACGTCGGCCTGCCGCGCGGCACGAAGACCGCCGAGAAGATCGCCGCCGAGGATCGCGACGTGGCGGTGCAGGCGGTGCGGCGCGGGTACGTGACGATCGCCCCGGCGACGCGCGGCATCGGCTGCGGCGGCGTGCCCGACCTCGCCGATCGACACCAGGGCCGCCATTGCAACAGCAGCGCCCGCTACGCCATCCTCGCCGGCCGCACCTGCCTCGGCGAACGCGTCTGGGACATGGCCCGGCTCATCGACTGCGCCCTCGCTCGCGACGATGTGGTCGCCGACAACCTGCTCATACTCGGAAACTCCGGCGGGG